>JAFYJX010000086.1 GCA_017537905.1 Clostridiales bacterium
AAGACAGAACCTTATGTTTACGGTCAGATGATCGGCGGTAAGGATGCAAAGAACTTCGGTCAGGGCAAGAACTCCTGGCTCACAGGCACAGCAGCTTGGAACATGGTTGCCATCTCCCAGTACATCCTCGGCGTTAAGCCTGAGTTTGACGGTCTTAGAGTAGATCCTTCCATCCCTGCGGCTTGGGACGGATTTACTGCTACACGTCAGTTCAGAGGCGATACATACGAGATCACGATCAAGAATCCTGATCACGTAAACAAGGGCGTCAAGTCACTTACTGTTGACGGCGTTGCCGTAGACGGCTGCATCGTTCCGGTTGCAGGCGACGGCAAGAATCACAAGGTCGAGGTAGTGCTTGGCTAATATCGATATTTAAGTCGGTAATTAATTGTCAGTTTAAGCAAGACCCCGTGGTTTATTGACCGTGGGGTTCCTTGCTGAAAATACGAAAAAAATAAATCTCATGGAGGATCCGCATGGGTTACATTGGTGAAAAAGCAAGAGGAGAAAGACTTCCCGCAAAAGAACTTCTTTTGGACAAGTTCGGTGATACGATCGTAGCAGGAGGCGTCTCAGCCCAGTACGTCCGTTTTGGGAAATCACCTGTCGTTATCGGTGTTTCAGGTCTCAAATTCGACAGCATGGCTGTAAATATCCTGGCATCTGACGACATGGTTTTCGAGCAGTTTACAGGCTTGATCAATGAAGGATACAGCATCCTTATCGTAAGAAACGAAGATGATTTCAGAGCATTTACCGAGAAGGACGGAGAGCTTGCTGAAGCCAGATTCAGCGCTTCTGTTCTGGACAGATGTGCAGAGCTCATCAAGAGCACTGATGCATGGGGCGGAAAGCTTGCTACAAACGGCGAGCTCACTTTCGATCCTTCCACACCTTCCCCCGGACCTCACTACTATACAAATATGCTCATCGGCAACCGTATTGACTTCGACTTCCCGCTGCAGTCAACCCCGAAGAGCACCGTAGACAGCTTGGGCGGCGGTTCATTCAGATCACATGCAGATACACAGGTTCTTGCTACCAGATGGGACTATCTCCCTGAAGAGAACGGTTTCCCTGCAAACAGACAGTTCTATCTTGTCGAGAACGGCAAGAAGATCTTCTGGTCAGGCGATGCCATTGCTGAAGGCCTCGATAAGATCCGTACAGTTCACTCACAGAACAGAACGATCATCTACTATGAGCTCTCCTGCGGCCTCAAGGTCAAGAGAACGATCTTCATCGTTCCCCAGAGAGAGGGACTTCCTGTTGCATGCGAAGCACAGCTCATCGACATCGAGAACACAACATCAGAAGATAAGGACTTGAGGATCGTCTGCACAGGTATGTTCGGTACAAAGCAGACACACGCTCTTTCCGAGGACGTTATCTTTACAACAGTTGTAGGCGAGTCACAGGTATTCTTCGACGAGAATAACGATATCCGTGCGGTAAGCGCAGATCCCAACCCGAAGTGGACAAAGGGCGATATCAGATTCAACGAGACAGTTGTTCATACAGCTGACGGTGATTTCTTCCCTGACCAGTACAGCGTAAGATATGCTGATTTCGTAGGTTCCGGAAGCCTCTCAAATCCTGAATTCATCTATCCTCTGGCATCCAGACCTTCGAGAAAGGGCCCCGGATTCTTTGCTACATCCACACCTTTCACGGTCAAGGCAAACGGCGCTGTCAGAGCAGATAACATCACATGCCTTTCTTCCGACTGCGTAAACGAGAACTTCGTAGTCGACAAGACTCCTGCAGAAGAGGCAGAAGCAGTTGCAAACTACATCAAGAATCCTGATAACCTCGCAAAGGACCTCCAGGACGTTATCGACTTCACAGGCAAGTATGCAGGCTATATGAAGATCGAGCACGAGGACCAGAACTTCGAAGCTTATGTAAATAACAACCTTCCTTTCCAGGTCTTCTACCAGACATTCGTATCCAGATCTCTTGACTGGACACAGAAGGGTTACCGTGAGATCGGATTCAGAGAGATCCAGGACATCTTCGCTTCCATGTACTATTTCGCAGGCATGGGCAATACGGAATTCGTAAAGAAGATGCTCGCCGGATGGATCGAAAACGTTTACGAAGACGGTTACACAAACCACAACTTCTACTGGATCGGAAAAGAACCCGGCTGGTGGTCTGATGACGGCCTCTGGCTCCTGCAGGCATTAGACAGATACCTGGGCCTTACTGACGATTATGCATTCCTCGAAGAGGAGTTCGTAATGGCAGGCACCAAGGAGAAGAAGACTGATGCAGGCGTTAAGAGAAAGCTCAAGGATACGATCAAGGCTATCCTCATGTACAGCGGCAGGATCTCTCTTGGTAAGCACGGTATTCCGCTTATCGACAGAGCTGACTGGAACGACTGTTTAAGAGTCGATCCCGACTGTATCTCCGGTAAGGATAAGGTAGCTGAATATAAGGAGCAGATCGCTGCTGCAGGTAAGTCCTACGGCGAAGTTCCTTTCGATTCCGAATTCTCCGAATCCGTAATGAACGGCTTCCTTCTTAAGGTTGCTTTGGATGCTGCAGAGACAATGTTCAGAAAGATTGGAGATTCCGATGCTGACGACATTAAGGCTCTTTCCGACAAGCTTGCAGAGAACCTCCGCAAGTACTGCTGGAAGGATGACTTCTACTGCAGAGTTCTCTTCAACAGAAAAGACAGGGCAGACATCTCTTATCTCGGCGCAAAGGGCGACGGACTTGCAGTTGAAGAGGGCCATCCCGGCACATACTTCCTCAACAGCTTCTCCTGGTCACTCCTGGCAGGTGTTGCTTCTGAAGAAGAGATCAACACTATGCTCGATTCACTCGATAAGTACCTGAAGACACCTTACGGCTTCAGACTCTGCTCTACAGTCGATTATCCGAGGATCGCTCCGAAGATCGACGTAGCGCTCTACTATCCGGGCGACCGTGAGAACGGCGGCGTATTCAAGCACGCAAACATGATGGCATGCTCTGCTATGCTCGGTGCCGCTAAGACAGTTAAGGATGAGGCTCTGGCTTCCAGACTTGCTGATACGGCTTACTGGATCATCGACAAGATCCTTCCGTTCAACACGATGAAGTCACCTTTCGTCACATGCGGTAACCCCAGATGGTGCACACAGTACAACAACAGCCAGACTGGCGAGAATATCGGACCTACATTGTCCGGTACTTCCACATGGCTCCTGCTCTCACTCTTCCAGTGCTTCGGCGTTGAGTTTACGAGCGAAGGCTTAAGAGTAGAGCCTATCCTGAGACAGAACGAGAGAAAGCTTGACGTTAAGGTATCCATCCTCGGAACATCTTACGACATCCATATCACAAAGCCTGAGGGCTTTATCCGTGCTCAGGACGGTATCAAGGTCACATTGGACGGAACTTCTGTCGAAGGCACGTTGCTTCCTGTCCTGACCGACGGCAAGACACACAATGTAGAGATCAGTTTCTGATCTTAAGGGGATCAATCCGGAGGAAATAGAGAAATGCCTTTTTCGAGCGTCTTTTTATCAGAGATCGTAAAAGCCTATAACCTTGAGGTCGTTTACGATTCAGGCGATATTGAATCCAGAAGGATCTGCGTAGCCGACGTCACCAGACCCGGCTTGCAGCTCGCAGGATACTACGATCACTTTGGCCCTGACAGAATCCAGATGATCGGCAACATGGAGCATGCATACCTGGATAACCTCTCTCCCGAAGAGAGGGCCAAGTCTGTTTCCGCTCTTTTCGAAAAGAACATTCCTGCGCTTATCGTAACCCGTGATCACAAGGTGCATAAGGAGATCCTTGATGCTGCAAGAAAGTATCAGACTCCGGTATTAAGAACGTCACAGGCTACATCTGATTTCTCTTCAGAGCTCGTTAAATACCTCAAGATGGAATTAGCTCCCCGTGTATCGATGCACGGCGTTCTTGTCGAGGTAAACGGTGAAGGTATCCTGATCCTGGGCGAATCCGGCGTAGGTAAATCCGAGACTGCTTTGGAGATCGTAAAAAGAGGTCACAGACTTATAGCAGATGACCAGATCGAGATCAGAAAGGTGTCTGAGACTACGCTTCTTGGAAGAGCTCCCGACGTAATCAAGCACCTCATCGAGATCCGTGGCATCGGTATCTTGGACGTTAAGGAACTCTACGGTGTATCCGCTGTTAAGCAGCAGGAGAATATCGACTTCGTAATCAACTTAGAGCTCTGGGATGAGAAGAAGACCTACGACAGATTAGGTCTTACCGAAGAGACGACAGACATCCTCGGCATAAAGGTTCCTTCAGTTACCATCCCCGTAGGCCCCGGACGTAACCTCGCGATCATCGTTGAGGCCGCAGCCATCAACTACAGGGTCAAGAAGATGGGCTACAATGCTGCTCAGGATCTCGTATCCAGAGTATTCCCCGGAAAGTCTTTGGATGGCTGAACTTAATATCACCGAAAACGTCCCGCTTGCGGGATATTCAACTTTCAGATGCGGAGGACCTGCAAAGTATTTTGCAGAGCCTTCTACAGGCAGCGAGGTGGCGGAACTTTTTAAATGGGCTGAAGACAAGGGCATAGAAGTATTTGTTCTTGGCAACGGTTCCAACTGCCTGATCTCTGATGACGGTTTTGACGGTCTTGTTATCAGGATCGCCAGGAACATGAGCGAGTTATCTTCCGAAGAGTTAGATGACGGCAGGGTAAAGATCACAGCAGGTGCAGGCCTGCCCTTTGCCAGATTCGGAAACTATTGTACGGAGTTATCACTTACAGGCGCCGAATTCGCATGCGGTATTCCCGGTTCATGCGGCGGCGCTGTTTTCATGAACGCCGGAGCATACGGCGGAGAGACAAAAGACTTTGTTACCAAGGTCACATTCTGGGACGGAGAAGGCATCCGCGAAATAAGCGGCGAAGAATGCGGATTCGGTTACAGGACGAGCCTTTTCGAAAAGCTTAACAGCGAAGGCAGGAAGGCCGTAATCCTGGGATTTGAAGCTGTTCTTTCAAAGGGCAATAAGGACGAAATAACAGCGCTCGTTGATGACTTAAGAAGCAGAAGAACAGCAAGCCAGCCGTTAGATGTGCCTTCTGCGGGTTCCACATTTAAGAGACCTGAAGGCCATTTTGCAGCAAGGCTTATTGAAGACGCGGGACTTAAGGGTTTTGCACTGGACGATTCCGGAGCCCAGGTATCACCCAAGCACGCGGGATTTATCGTTAATAACGGAGGCACTGCCAGGGCTTCCGATGTCATGAGACTTATAGATTATGTGGTGGAAAGAGTTTTCGAGAATTCAGGCGTAAGGCTTGAGAAAGAAGTGAGACTGGTAGGTAACTTCGGAGGCTAAAAATGGAATTGTTATTTCTTACCGGAATGAGCGGCGCTGGTAAGAGTGCCGCGGTTAGGTATTTGGAGGACTGCGGATATTTCTGCATGGATAATGTCCCGCCCTATGTTCTGCCGGACCTCGTTAAGAGCTTCTTCAGAGGAAGGAACGGCGAAGGTTTCTCGACGCCCAAGCTCGCGTTCGTTGTCGACATCAGATCGCAGGAATACTTGGACGGCTTCGATGAAGCGCTTGCCCTCATCAGTGAGGAGGTAGGATGCCCTTACAAGGTAATATTCCTCGAAGCATCAGATCAGGTCCTTATCAGCAGATACCAGCAGACGAGAAGAAAGCATCCTCTTGCAACGAAGAAGGGTTCTCTTACACAGGCAATATTAGAAGAGCGTAAGATGCTCGAAAACATCAGAGAGATCGCGACCGTCGTAGTAGATACCTCACACATGACTGACACCGAACTCTGCAAAGCGATCGGTGACATCATTAAGAGCGCTGATAACCAGAGCATTCTGGTAGTAGTGGAATCATTCGGATTTAAGTACGGACTTCCTGTTGACTGCGATTATGTATTCGACGTAAGATTCCTTCCTAACCCGTTCTATTTCCCGCAGATGAGAAACCTCACTGGTAAGGATGAAGCTATAGCCAAGTATCTTGAAGGATTTTCCGAGACCGACGAGTTCAACTACATGACGTCAGAACTGCTGTCATTCGTTATTCCTTTCTATGAGAAGGAGGGCAAGGGAAGCGTTCACATCGGAATCGGCTGCACGGGCGGAAGACACAGATCCGTTTACTGCACCGAGACGATTGCAAGAAAGCTCGCAGAGCACGGCATCAAGTGCATCATCTCTCACAGGGATATCGATAAAGAGCCTCACAGATATACAAAGAAGGCGGACGAGGATTAATGGAAGACAGCTTCTCTGTCAGGGTCAAGATCGAGACGGCAACAAAAGCCGTTAAAAAGCCTGTTCAGAGACAGACTGCTTTGTGCGGACTTTTCTTAAGCCAGAGCAGCGTCAAGGGTTCTGCCAAGGTCATTAAGGTGCCCGAGAGGCTCTCTGAACTTGTTGTCCAGCTTTTCGAGGCTGAGAACATCAAGTGCAGTTATAAAAATGGTAAGGTTATTTTAGAAGATATATATAATTCTAATCTCTGGGAGCGCTGCGAAGAACTCCTGTCCGGTTTTGCAAACGGAACTCTTACCGTTGAAGATGCCAGACGCTTTTTAAGAGGCGCTTTCTGGGGATGCGGCTACTGTACCGATCCTGCGAAAAGCTACCGCATAGAATTCGTCGTTAAGGAACCCGAGAATGCAACGCTAATATCAGCGGCATTAGATGTCCTGTCGATAAAGCATGTCAGGGCGGAGAGAAAGGGTTCTTTTGCCCTGTATTTCAAGAACGGTGACGACGTTTCCGATTTCTTAAGTTATATCGGAAGCCCTTCGGCGATGATGGAATTCGAGAATATCCGCGCAGGAAAAGACGTTAACAGCAAGGTTACCAGAGCTGTTAACTGCGACGAGGGCAATACAAAGCGCCAGGCGGAAGCTGCCGCCCACAGAAATGAACTTATTACCAAGGTAATGGAATCGGGATTAGCCAGTAAATTAGCGCCAGAGCTTCGTGAAGCCGCGAAGGCCCATATGGAAAATCCGGGAGCATCTCTCGCGGAACTGGGCGCCATGATGGATCCGCCGATCGGAAAATCCGGTATGAGACACCGTCTGGATAAGATAGCGGAATATGCAAATAGTCTACAATAATGGGACAATTTTGCTTGTTTTATTGTGTTTTTGGAGTCTCCGGAAGCCTTAAAATTTGAGATAAAATTACAGCCGTGTTACAATAAGCGTTATCTTTTTTAGAGAAAGGAACGATCGAGGGGTAATATGCAGCGCGGCGATCAGTACATCGAGCCTGATAACAGTTATTACAGACCGTCTAGAGACCCTAATGAAGGCACCATGACTCTTGTAGTCGTGATCACGCTTCTCTTTGTCTGCCTGACCGGTGTTCTTGCTGCTGTTTACTTCAAAAAGGCGACAACAAAAGAGACTTTGGCCAATATCGACACGACTGACCAGTCAGGTTATATCTCGATCGCATCTCCCACACCTACACCTATCCCGCCTATCACGGATTATCAGAATCCTATTCTTTATCCCGGTCTCGCATCCGTAAGGATCAATAAGGAACTCGAGATCGACAAGAGCGCCAATCCCGCTGCCCGCGGCATCAGCCAGACCGTAATGGTCAACAGACAGATCGTCGAGGGCGATTACACCAGAGAGAAGCCTATCTACATGCCCGATCCCGTAATGTACGGATCCATTCCGGGCATATTCACATACAGAGGAAACAACTTCAGAAACTGCGCTTCATTCGGTTATACGAATATCTACAGAGGCGCTCTTACGCAGAGATGGGAATTCAGGGGCATCGGCAAGAAGCTCGCTTCCACCCAGAACTTCGAATGGTCCGGCGTAAGGTGGACAGGCCAGCCGCTGGTAGCAGAATGGCCTGCGAGTGTCCGTCAGTACATGAACCTCAACGATACCGCCAAGCACCAGCAGATGTTAAGGGAAGTCATCGTTGCGGCTCTCGACGGTAAGATCTATTTCTTCAACATTTTAAACGGCGAACAGACAAGAGACCCGATCAATGTCGGAGCTTCTATCAAGGGTACGCCCGCACTCGATCCCAGAGGCTATCCTGTCATCTATGTAGGACAGACGGATAACAACGGCGGATCGAATTTCGGTATGTATGTATATTCGCTCCTCGACGGTTCACTGCTCTACATGTATGACGGTTCAGACGACGGCGCTTACAGATCCAACTGGAATGCGTTCGACTCCTCACCGATCGTAAACGGCGATACGGATACTCTTATCTGGCCTTGCGAGAACGGCTACATCTACACATTTGATCTTAATACCAATTACGCACCGGGTGCCGGGACTATCTCCATGAACCCTGTGGTAACGGGTTATAAGTACATGTTCAATGACAACGTAAGCTCACGTATGGGCGTAGAGAGCTCTATCGCAGTATACGGTAACTACGGATACTTCATGGACAACACCCAGAACCTCTGCTGCCTCGACCTCAACACTCTTAAGATGGTCTGGACACAGGTATTGGGCGATGATTCCGATGTAACTCCCATGATCAATGAGGAGAACGGCATTCCTTATGTTTACATCGGAACTGAGGTCGATAACCAGAACGGCGTAGGTGAATCCTGCGGCGCTGCATATATTTACAAGATCAACGGTCTTACCGGTAAGATCGAATGGCAGAATTCAGAGCCCTGCTACACATTTAACGGTGAATCGTCAGATTCCGACCAGAGCGGCGGATGCTTTGGCAACCCTGTAATGGGCAAGGGTAAGATCTCCAACCTCGTAATATTCTCTTTCAGCATGACCAACGGTCTTGCCAGCGGCAATAAGATCATTGCATTTGACAAGGATCTTGGCACCAAAGTCTGGGAATATAAAATGAATATCTATTCATACAGCTCACCTGTTGATTTCTACGATCAGGAGGGCAATGCATATCTTATAATCTGTGACTCGATAGGACAGATCCACATGATCCATGCGGAATCCGGTATCGATGACAAGGAGAGACGAATCACTTATATCCAGACCAAGAGAAATCTTGGCTTGTCTGACCAGACGTCCTCCGGTGTCAGCATCGAAGCTTCTCCGATCGTCTACCAAGGTATGCTTGTCGTAGGAACAACTACCGGAAGCATTTTCGGAATAGTGATCGAGTAAGGAGCAATATATGGACTTTAAAAAAGCATACGAGAGCATAACTGTCTTAGAGGTTGAGATCAGAACCTTTGCCAATGAGGGTTATGCGGTAAGGTATGACTTTGGCCGTAAAGTAATTTCCTGGCGTGACAACTACATGTGGAATAATAATTTCACGAGATCCATAAGTGATGACAAATATACCCTTTTGAAAGAAAAGCTTCCGGAAACAGGCATGCTCGAGTGGATGAAGGGCTATGAGATGGGTCTTACCGATGAATACGGCGATAAGACCGCGGTCCCGGGCGAGTGGATCATTAAGGTCGAGTTCGATGACAAGACCACAATGAAAGGCGGAGCTGAGCAGCATTTCCCCAAAAAGTGGAAGAATCTCAAGACTTTGATCGAGCAGACGGCGGGTTGCAGCTTCACACTAAGATAAGGATTTTTTTACAACTCGGTTATTGGAGGCAGGCATGGGGCCTGCTTTTATTATTTATATAGTCGCAACTGATTAGATGTGATAAAATTCATTAATATGCCCGAGCCTCGGGTTTGGGAATATTGGAATTGAAGGAGTCATATTTTGGATTATCTGGAAGGATTGTTACTTGGTAGATTATGGAGCGATACGGATTATGAGAACCGTAAGCATTTCGGTTTGTTCATACTGTATGGCCTTTTTGTCGACGCGATAGTCCTCTATATCTACATCCTCGGAAGAGACTTTTTGAGATTCGGCAGCATCGGACCTATCCACATTGCCGTTTTTGTTTTGCTCTTCCTTGCAAATCCGTTTATCTGCTTCAGGTATTACCGAATGCCCTGGTGGGGCAAGATTTTTATATTAGCAGTTAAGATTTTTAAGGCTTATCTGGTTGTCAGCTATACGGTCAGTCTGCTCCTTCCGAGACTCAGTGTAAAAGTTGACGAACTTCCGGATTTCCTTATGAGTTATCTCAACCAGACGCTTGAGAAATATACAGAGAAATTCGTAGCAACAGCAGGTTCATTCTCAACAGTTGTCGGAGTCCTCGCAGGAGGCGTTCACGTTGTAGGAATAGTTCTGCTTCTCATACTGGCAGCAGTCGTTATCCCGAGCATTATTTTCCTGGCAGTAAAGTATGTTCAGCTCGCTTGGGACTGGATAGTAAATATGCTTATCATCAAGAGGTTCTTTCCTCAGCGTAAATAATGAGGTTTTAAGGAGGCTATATGGCAGAGCTTAGAGACAGAATCGATATAACAGTTGAAGAGCTCGAGGAATCCCTCGGCGCCGTCAGGCTTCCGCGCTTCATTGCAGAATCGGAGAAAAGCTTTGTCGGAAGGATCGATTCCATTTGTGATGAGATCTGCTCCGATGTAAACAAGAGAGCTATCTTCGTATCAGGACCTACCTCTTCAGGCAAGACTACTTTCACATTAAGGCTTTCCAATACGATCAATAAGAGAGGCAGAAAGGCCGTTCACCTGTCGCTTGACGATTACTACAACATCAAGGAAGTTAAGTGCGACAAAGAAGGCAGGCCTGACTTCGAGACTATTGACGCATTGGATGTCGAGAGGATCCAGAGAGATATCAAGGCGCTCTTAGACGGAGAGACAGTCATTCCTCCTTTCTTTGATTTCAACATCAGAAAGCAGATGGAAGGCGATCCTTCGAATGCGATCTGTCTTGGTGATGACGGCGTGCTGGTAGTAGAAGGCCTTCACGGCTTATCTCCCAGGATCTCCGGCGAATGTCCCGCAGACAAGTGTTCCAAGGTATTCATCATGCCCTACGGCAATGTTTACTGCGATTCCAAGCTTATGGACAGCAACGAGATAAGACTCTTAAGAAGAATAATCAGGGACTACCGTCACAGAAGCGCACATGCGCTTGCTACGATCGATTACTGGCCGATGATCCAGAAGTCCGAAGAAAAATATTACGAAGAATACCTTACAAGTGCTGACTATCACGTCAATTCATTCCTGGCTTATGAGAGCTTAATAGTCGCACCGATGGCAATGGGCGACATCAGCGAAGCCCTGGATAAGGCTCTTAAGGGTTCAATAGAACCGTCCGTCTTCATGGAGAAGTCTCCTACGGGCAAGCCTTTTGCAGATCTGTCTGCCGCACTTGTTAAGGCAAATAAGCTGATGGGGCACCTGGGAAAGATTCCCGTTATCAGCCCCGAACAGGTACCCGCTGAATCGATATTAAACGAATTCATCGGTTCCTGATCATCGAAATAGATAAGGAGGCATCACATGCCTATCAGAATAGCAGACAATCTTCCGGCAAGGCACATCCTTGAACAGGAAAGAATATTCGTTATGGAGGAAAACAGGGCCCTGTCCCAGGACATCCGTCCAATCAGGATCCTGATCTTAAACCTCATGCCCGACAAGGCGACCACGGAGACCCAGCTCTTAAGAGCTCTTTCGAATTCTCCGATCCAGGTCGATGTCGAGTTCTTATTTACAAAAACACACCAGTCGAAGAATACTCCGGTAGAACACCTCATGAAGTTCTATAAGACTTTTGATGAGGTCTCGAATGAGTATTTTGACGGCATGATCATCACCGGCGCACCTATCGAAAAGCTTCCTTTCGAGGAAGTCGATTACTGGCCGGAACTCTGCGAGATCATGGAATGGAGCAAGACACATGTCTATTCCACACTCCACCTCTGCTGGGGTGCTTTCGCAGGTCTTTACTACCATTACGGTATTCCGAAGATCGTTTTGGACAAGAAGGTATTCGGCGTTTTCGAGCACTCGATGACATGGTCAAGGCCAGTTAAGCTCTTCAGAGGATTTGATGACATATTCTATGTTCCCCATTCCCGCTATACGGAGATCAGGAGGGAAGACGTGGAGAAGAGATCTGACTTAAGGATCCTCTCGGAATCCGAAGAGTGCGGTATCTACGCAGTATCGGATCTTCACGGAAGACAGTTCTTTATCACCGGCCACTCCGAATACGACAGGGATACGCTGGACAGGGAATATAAGAGAGACCTCGCTGCAGGCCTTGATGATGTGGACGTCCCGAAGAACTACTACATCGACGACGATCCGTCATTAGGCCCGCTCTTAAGATGGAGATCCTCTGCGACGCTGATGTATACGAACTGGCTTAACTACTACGTATATCAGGAGACTCCGTTCGACATCAACCTCATCAAGAGCATCAGGAACGAAGACTTGGAACCTAACAGGGATCTGGAGAAAAATGGCTGAGACAGTTAATCTTACAAGAGATCTGATATCAGGATTCGAACCCCAAAGGCCTGAAGACGGACATAAGAACACTTTCGGAACCGCGCTTATCTGCGCAGGCTCTGAATACATGACAGGCGCAGCTGTAATGGCAACTGGTGCAGCTCTCCGCACGGGAGCAGGTCTCGTTAAGGTGTTCTCCGAAGACAAGACCCTCGATGCGGTAAGGGTTACAGAGCCCTGCGCGCTTCTGGCGTTAAGGCCCGGCAAGACTGCTGAACTCTTAAGAAAAGCAAAAGAAATCTGCTTATCCTCATCTGCTGTCCTTATCGGTTCGGGAATCCCCCAGGATTATAAGGATCTTGAAGCTCTTATCTGCCGTTTCCTCGAAAATGCAGAGAATGTTGTCCTTGATGCCGGAGCTCTAATGTCCAAACCAGACACATGGGCAAGGATCGCAGAATGCCTTAAGGTAAGGAAAATACCTGCTGTTATTACTCCCCATATCGGCGAGTTCGCGAGACTTACGGGTATTTCCAAGTCTGAGATCGGAGATAAAGCCGGAGAGCTCGCACTAAAGTTTGCAGGTGACAACAACTGCGTTGTAGTTCTTAAGAGCGCCAAAACACTGATAGCCACGCCTGACGGAAAGCTCTATGTAAACGATGCTCCCAACAGCGGACTTGCAAAGGGCGGTTCCGGTGATGTACTTGCAGGACTTATCACAGGGTTCCTCGCACAGGGAATGGAACCATATAAGGCTGCCTGCTCAGCTGTGTTTATTCACTCCAAAGCAGGTGAAGCAGCAGCAAACGAGGTCGGCACTAGAACGATGCTTCCGACTGATCTTATAGTTTACTTGCCCGGCGCATATATGGATGCCGGATGGGGATGTGAAGATGACTGAGAATCTTAGCAGCAATTACGACCGTTCATGCGTTGAGATCGATCTTAACGCGTTGAAGCACAACTTCGAAGAGATAAAGAAGGCTACGACTCCGGGTACGGGCATATTAGCTGTCGTTAAGGCAGATGCATACGGTCACGGAGCTATCGAGATAGCAAAGACTCTTATCGATTCGGGTGCCGCAGGTCTCTGCCTTGCCACGATCGATGAGGCCGTGGAACTTCGAAAGCACGGGATCGACGTGCCCATGATGACTCTGGGCTTTACCGACCCGGTGAGATTCAAGGATGCCGTTAAATACGACGTCGAGCAGTCAGTATATTCATATGAGATCGCTAAGGCATTGTCAGATGAGGCTCTCTCGCAGGGCAAGACGATAAAGATCCACATTAAGCTCGATACCGGTATGGGAAGGATCGGCTTTAAGACCGACGGATCCGAGACGGAAGAAATAGTTAAGGCCTGCACGCTGCCGGGCATTGAGCCTTATGGCGTTTTCTCGCATTTTGCGGTTGCAGACACTGATGACGACGTATACACAAGAGAGCAGTTCTCCCGTTTCATGAACCAGATAGATGAGCTTGGTAAGAGGGGCATTCACTTTACCAAGAGACATATCTGCAACAGCGCAGGAATCTTAAGATTCCCGGAAATGCACTTAGATCTCGTAAGGGCAGGAATAATCCTCTACGGCCTTATGCCGCCCGGATGTCCCAAGCCTGTTATTGATATCGAGCTTAAGCCCGTAATGAACTGGTATGCCAAGGTCATCCACGTTAAGACGGTCCCTGCAGGAACCACGATAAGCTACGGCAGACATTTTGCGGCAGAGCGTCCTACTGAGGTTACTACAGTCGGAATAGGTTATGCGGACGGCCTTTCGAGAAGGCTTTCCAACGGATTTGAGCTTGTTATCGGCGGCAAGAAGTGCCCGATCATCGGCAATATCTGCATGGATATGTGCATGGTGGATACGACAGATCTCGAGACAAGACCCAAGGTTGGTGACAAGGTTACCGTCTTCGGCAGTGAGAGATCAGCTGACGAACTTGCTGATGCGCTCGGAACCATCAATTACGAAATTACCTGTGACGTTGGCAAAAGAGTCAGAAGACTCTACGTCGGAGGCTGATTTTTTCTCCTATATTATTTAAAAGTTATTCGGTGAAAATCGCTAAGATTTGCGCTATAATACATACGCTTTATTTTTATACCAAGGAGAATGCCTATTAATGGATACATTTCGCGAGAGCTGGAAGACACCGGAGATTAAGAAGAAGATACTCTTTACCTTCCTTATCGTTTCCGTCCTCTGCCTTCTTACTATCATTCCGATTCCCGGCCTGAGCCATGCTGCAGCAACAGCAGCTATTGACGATTGGGGCAGCGTCGGAACTGTAATCGACATTCTTTCCTGCGGAGCTCTTACAAATGCTTCGATCACAAGCCTTGGTATCTTCCCGTTCCTTGTAGCTTCCATCATCATGCAGATCGTAACACTCGCTGTCCCGAAGCTCAGAAATCTTGTCCAGATGGGTGATGAGGGTTCAAAGATCGTAGCTAAGTACACAAGGATCGCAGCACTTGTCGGTGCCGGCGTTTTCGCAGTTCTTTACTGCCTCGGCATGAAGGATGCGGTCGTTACAAATATCAATTTCTGGATCGCCATCGTTATCTGCGGAGTTTCAGTTGCAATCGGCAGCGCTTTCTGCGGCTGGTGCGTAGAACTCCTTAACAAAAACGGAATCGGCAATGGTCTTACGATCATCATTCTTGCTGGCATCATCCACAATATCCCTCATGATCTCCTTATGCCTTTCTTTAATGCTTACGAGCTCGGAATCGCATGGGCACTCGTTTATATGATCATGGGAATCCTTCTTGCTATCGGCATGCTGATCCTCTCACTCCTCATCAACATGGGTGAGAAGAAGATCAGGATCATTTTCCAGAAAAGAACAGTAGGCATGAAGCAGTACGGTATGCAGAACCAGGTAATCCCTCTCAAGGTTGCCCAGGCCGGAATCACACCTGTTATCTACGCTATGACAGTATGCATGTTCGTTCCGTCGATCTTAACCATGATCGCTCCCGGTTCTGACAATGTATGGTTCTCCGGTGCCAGGGACTTCCCCACAAGCGTTGCTTTCATTCCTTTCTTCATCATCTTCCTGGTTTTCTTCACATATGTTTTCGCATTGATGCAGTTCAATCCTTACGATATTTCAAACCAGATCAAGCAGAACAGCGGTTATATCCAGGGTATCAAGCCCGGCAAGCCGACATCACAGTATCTTATGTCTGTTTACAGCAACCTTAACAGTGCTGATAATGCTTATCTCATCATCGTATGTGTTCTGCCTTTGGCATTAAGCTTTATCCCCGGCCTCAGAAGCATTGCTTTCGCAGGCATCGGTCTTGTCCTTATCGGCGGCGGATTCATCGAAATAAAGACTCTCCTCGACAATGCCCTCAAGGCAGAAGAGGACAAGCTCAAGCAGGCTGGCAAAGATAAGAAGCGCAGCAAGAATTACAACAAAAAGTAAGGGAGGCAATTTATGAATCTTATTATCTTAGGTGCACCCGGTTCAGGAAAAGGAACATCAGCAACAGTATTAAGAGAGAATTTTTCCCTCGCACATATCTCCACAGGCGATCTGTTCAGATATAACATCAAAGAAAACACTCCTCTCGGAATCGAAGCAAAGTCCTATATCGACAAGGGCGCTCTCGTTCCCGATGACGTTACCATCAGAATGGTAGAAGACCGTCTTAATAACCCCGACTGCGAGAAGGGTTACATCTTAGACGGTTTCCCGAGAAATATCGCTCAGGCTGAAGCACTCGACAAGATGCTCGCAGCTAAGGGTTCAAAGATCGACGCTGTTGTCTATGTAAAGTGTGATGACGAGATCATCATGGACAGAGTTACAACAAGACGTGTCTGCGAGAAGTGCGGCGCAAGCTTCAACGTAAAGTACATGCCCACAAAGGTAGAGGGCATATGCGACGTTTGCGGCGGCAAGGTCATCCAGAGATCTGACGATAACCCGGAGACAGTTGCAAAGAGACTTGAGACATACAGAGTTAATACTCAGCCTCTTATCGATTTCTACAACGAGAGAGGAATCATCGTTGAGGGAAACAACAATGTAGATTCAAAGACCTGCATCGAATCCATTGAAGCAGGACTTAAGGCACTCGGACTCTAATTAGAAAAAGGTATATAAATGGTAGAGATCCTTACCAACGAAGAATTCGAAAAGATGAAGGCCGCAGGCAAGATCCTGCAGCATGTTTTCAAGGCCTGCAGAGATTTTATCAAGCCCGGCGTAACTACGCATGACGTTGACAAGCTCTGCTATGACATCATCAGAAGCTACGATGCAATTCCTTCATTCCTCAATTACGGCCAGCCGCCGTTCCCCGGAACGATCTGCGCTTCCGTTAACGATGAAGTCGTTCACGGAATCCCCAGAAAATCCAGAGTCCTTGAGGAAGGTGACATCATCTCGGTCGATGTCGGCGCCATCCTTGACGGTTACCAGTCAGACGCATGCAGAACATACATGGTCGGCGAGGTAGCTCCTGAAGTTAAGGACCTTGTCGAGCGCACCGAAAAGTCCTTCTGGATCGGCCTTGAGTATGCCAAGACCGGCATGAGGACAGGCGATATCGGTCATGCAATCCAGGAATATTGCGAAGGTTTCGGTTATGGAGTTGTAAGAGAACTTACAGGTCACGGAATCGGAACAACGATGCACCAGGATCCTGATGTTCCCAACTACGGAAGACCGGGACACGGCTATAAGCTTAAAAAAGGTATGGCAATCTGCATCGAACCGATGATAACATTGGGTACACGCGAGATCGAACTTTTGGACGACCGCTGGACTATAGTCACTCAGGATGGCAAGCCTGCCAGCCACTACGAAAACACGATTTTAATTACGGATGAGGGTCCGTACCTTACAACTTACGACTATGAGGAGGGTTATTAATGGCGAAGGAAGATGTTATTGAAGTACTGGGAGTAGTTGATGAAGCATTGCCCAATGCAATGTTCAAGGTAAAGCTCGACAGCGGACACATTGTTCTTGCTCATTTGTCAGGAAAGCTTAGACAGAATTACATCAAGATTCTTCCGGGCGACAAAGTAACAATGGAGATCTCGCCATACGATCTTTCCAGAGGCAGAATCACCTGGAGAGGCGAGAAGAAGCCCAAGGCATAAGGCCACATTTCAGCTGTTTTCAGGCACCTCGAAAAATTTCGGGGTGCTTTAAATTTCTTGTTGAAAACTGTATCGATTCTGCTATAATAGTTCAGCATGCGCTCACAGGGCGCCTGTATTTGTTGTGGAAAAATATCAGCAACAGGAGGTACTAGTATGAAAGTACGACCGTCAGTAAAGCCGATGTGCGAAAAGTGCAAGATCATTCGCCGCAACGGTAAGGTTATGGTCATTTGTTCCGACCCTAAGCATAAGCAGAGACAGGGTTAAGACATTTGACGGGCTTTCGTATGTGCGGAATTAGCCCTGCACGAAGTGATAACGAGAGCCGCGGGATAAAAGCTCCTTCCCGCACAAGCAATTATTAAAAAAAGAAGTAATCATATTTACTCACCGTTACCGAGAGGGCGGCTGCTCCCTAACCCGGAGTTCCTTGACTTACGTGTGTCAAATAGAGATTAATACCACTTTATCCAATACGGAGGTACATTAAATGGCTCGTATAGCCGGCGTAGATTTACCTAACGATAAGAGAATTGAAATCGCTCTTACGTACATTTACGGAATCGGAAGAACAAGTGCAGACGAGATTATTGCCCAGACAGGCATCAATCCCGATACACGC
>JAFYJX010000002.1 GCA_017537905.1 Clostridiales bacterium
CAGCAGCTCTTCCTCGAGAGAGACCCTCACGGCAACGTTCAGGTATCCCTCATCGAGTCCGAGAAGCTCTTCTCCGAGATGGTTAAGAACGAGCTCGCAAAGAGAAAGGAAGCTGGCACATACAAGGGTAAGTTCGGCGCTCAGCACCATTTCTTCGGTTATGAAGGCCGTTGCGCATTCCCTTCCAACTTCGACTCTGACTACTGCTACTCTCTTGGCTTCAACGCATTCATGCTCATCCAGTACGGTTTCACAGGTTACCTCTCAAAGGTATCCAACATCAGTAAGCCTGCTGACGAGTGGGTTGCAGGCGGTATGCCTATCACAAAGATGATGAACATGGAGAGAAGAAACGGTGCAGACAAGCCGGTTATCCGTAAGGCTCTTGTTGAGCTCGACGGCAAGCCGTTCAAGTATTTCGAAGCTAACCGTGAGAGATGGGCTGTTGAGACAGCATTCACATTCCCCGGTGCTATCCAGTACTTCGGACCCTCAGAAGTTTGCGACAGAACAACAATTACTCTCGCACTCGAAAAGGGTGAGTAATAACGATTTCTTAAGTTGCGTAAGGCAGCTTAGAACCGTTATCACTTGAATCGATCCAAAAACTAATGATCCCCGCACGGCATAAGCTTTGCGGGGATTTTTAAAGTGATAATATTATCAGTTCCGCTATTATTACCACGCGCATGCTAAAATACGGGTAGAACAGGATTAAGGCACTAATCCGCAAGGGGATAAAAGCAACTCGTGAGGAGGGGACTTCATGGTTACTTGTAAAGAATGTGGTTATGAGAATAATGGCCGTAAGATCTGCAAAAGATGCGGAGCTGTCCTTGATCTGAGCGAAGAAAAGAAGATCACTTCTTTCGATGATATTCCAGACATCAGCATGTATGAGGTTAACCGTGAACTCAAGAAGATGATCAGGTACTTCACGCCTATGCAGGCCCAGTACAGTGAATACGATTACTGCAACCAGAAACTCGATTTTCTCGACAAGAAGGGTTATATACCGAAGGGTGTTCTTATTTTCGGAATCTGCACGATGGGCACAATGGTATGGCTCGCTGTCTTAACTATCATCTACGCTTTTAAGTTGTATAACGGGCTTCTGCTCTGGTACGCAATGATTTTTGCAAACGGACTTTATGCCGCCGTAGCATATTTCCGCAGTCTGAAGGACAACCGCACAAAGATCAAAAAATATCTTGGGAGAGAAGTCGAACTGGCAAGGCAGCTTACTAATCACTATAACAACTACGGACCGTGCCTTATCGAAGCCAAATACACAGATCCCAAGATACTGGACAGACTGGCGTATATTATTCAGAATAGAAAATGCGATACGCTCGAACAGGCTTTTGACATCTTATATTCCGATTCCGGAAGGTCAAAAGAAGAGCATGAAAAGTATCTCGCGCTGGTCGCATCAAGGCAGGCTGAATTCGGCGAGAAAGACGCCCTGGTATTCGGTTCCTGCAATTATTTCGGCGCGTATCACAAAGTAGGAGAAAAGTTAAAGAGCATAATATGAAACGTTCCGAGATAAACAAAGCACTAAAGCGCATGGAAGGCGTCATCAAAGATCTTAAGATCAGTCTGCCGCCTTTTTGTAATTTCACCCCTGAAGAATGGCTTACGAAGGGCCACGATTACGATGAAGTCAGGGACAATATGCTCGGCTGGGATATTACGGATTACGGCTTAGGCGATTTCGAAAAGGTCGGCTTCTCACTGATAACGCTGCGCAACGGCAACCTCAAATCAAAGGACAAATATCCGAAGCCATATGCCGAGAAACTCCTTTTCATTGAGGAAGGACAGTATTCACCGAATCATTTTCACTGGTTCAAGATGGAAGACATCATAAATAAGGGCGGCGGAAATCTCCTGATCCGCGTCTATAATTCGCTTCCGGATGAAGAAATGGATATGGAAAGCGATGTCACCATCCATACAGACGGCAGGACTTATCAGGTCAAGGCAGGAACCCAGGTCAGACTGACGCCCGGAGAGAGCATCTCGATACAGCCGCTCATGTATCACGATTTCGAAGTCGAAAAAGGCACCGGTGCGGTACTGCTCGGCGAGGTCTCGCAGGTCAATGACGACAACACGGACAACCGTTTTAACCCGCCTGTAGGCAGGTTCCCCGAGATTGAAGAAGACGAGGCTCCGTACCGTCTTCTTTGTAATGAATATCCAAAAGCGACATAGCCGATTTGAGCAATTGCCACATATAAAACGGCGTTTTGCCCCAAAATGTTACCCCCTTGTAAGGTAGGATAAACTTGACTTAGCGTTAGAACTAACGCATTATTATCATGAATATTTGCGTTTTAATATAATTAATATAGAGGTAACGTTTTGAAAAAGAAGGCAGAGAAAGAAAAGCAGGGCGCATTTGCGAGATTCTGTACAGCATCCGAGAAGACGGCCAGACTGAGCCTTATTCTTGCTGCAGTAATCGTTTTAGGTACTGTCGGTACCGTCTGCGCGGCTGCTATCAGCTCCAATTCGAATATCCAGCTCCCGTCCGAGAATGTTGAGCTCAATGCAGCAGAACAATACCTCGCCAATGTCGGCGTGGGAAAGAACACTGAGACCGAGGAGCCTGAAGAAACAGAACCTTCCGATGAATCAATAGAAGAGACAACTTCCAGTGAGCCCGCAAACACAAAGCGCGGCGGTCTCACCGGTGATAATGTTGCAGATGTAAAAGATCTTAAATCCCTGTCTGATGAGGATCTCCTCAAGGCAGTTAAGCAGGGTAAGGTTAAGGTTATCGCTAAAAAAGACATCAAGCAGGACCAGTCCCAGAACGTAAAGACAACGCACAAGGGTACGATCGCTGATGCTCCTAAGGCCACAAATACACCTAAGCCGAAGCCGACTACAGCTACGGCTACCAACAAGCCCACTCCCACAATGTCTCCTATCACAGTCGTCAACTACGAGCTCGGAATCGATATTTCTGAGTTCCAGGGCGACATCAACTGGACCAAGGTAAAAAACGACGGAATCAAGTTTGCATTTATCAGATGCGGCGGCCGTGGTTATACCAAGGGAACATGCTATGAAGATAAGAAGTTTGCCCAGAACGTTAAGAAGGCAAAGGCCGCAGGCGTAAAGGTCGGAGTATATTTCTTCTCACAGGCTATAACAGTCGAAGAAGCTATCGAAGAGGCATCCCTCACGATTGCTATGTGTCAGGGCTTGAGCATTGACCTTCCTGTCGTAATGGACTGGGAGACCGGCAGCGGCTACAGAACACAGAAATTAAAGGGCGAAGCATTCGCCAACGTACTTGATGCTTTCTGTACAATGATCGGAAAGAACGGATATACACCTGCCGTATATCTCTGCTCAGACGATATCAATAACAGGCTCGGTTCTTATCAGAACCGTATCCTCGGCAAGTACAAGCTCTGGTATGCATATCCTTACAGCTGCTACTGGCCGGCAAGCAAGAACTACAAGTCTAATTACTATCAGACAGGTGATACGGTTCCGCCGAGAAACTTTGCTTTCGAGTACTGGCAGTATTCATGGCACGGCAAGGTTGCAGGAATCGGCACAGAAGTTGACCTTAACATCAGGATCCTCGGCAAGACAACGCTCAAGGCCCCTGAGATCAGCATAACCAACAAGACGATAACATCTCAGGCAGGCCAGCCGGTCAATCCGCTGGACGGCGTAAAGGCCAAGACCTCGCAGGGCGACTGGACTACAAGCAGCCTGTCTTACTCGATAAAGACTGAATCGGGCCAGGACATCTCGCTCGACCAGGCTAAGCAGACTGTTGGCAAATACACGATCACATATACATTCAAGGATCCGTTCCGCGGAAGCATCCAGGCTACGGCATCGTGGGAGGTAAAGGCTGCAACGGGCGCAACAGATACGCCTACGCCGACTCCTGTTGCCGAACCGACAGCAAGCAGCGGCAATACGAACACGCCTTCTCCGACACCTCAGAGCGGCAGCACGGACGGTCCGTCACCTACACCTTCAGGCGGTAATACTGAAGCCCCGACAGCAGGACCGACAAATACGCCTGCCGAGGCTCCCACCAATTCGCCTTCACCGGTACCTACTAAGCCGGAGCCTACCAAGCCGGAACCGACAAAACCACAAGAACCTTCAGACACAAGCAGCGATAACAATCCTTAAGGCAACATAAGCACAACTTACAGAGGTAACGCCTATGGACAACAAGCCGATCAATGATCCCGCGCTAAGGAACCTGGAAAGAACGATAAGGCTGGAATTTGAGAGGATCATACTCTCGATGGCCATCGTATGCGTAACGCTCGAGATAGCGATATTCATCTATTACTATCTCACTGATAATGTCGGCCAGCCCGTAAATACTTATATCGAGTTCAGGATATTGGTGCCTTTTGCGATCAATACCCTGCTTTATATCATCACAAGATTTTCGAACCGTTCTGCGACCAGCACTGACATTACCAAGAACAGGGTCGTATCGTTTGCCGGTCTTATCATGTGCGGCACGATATCTCTTGCTCACAGTTATTTCATTCCTCTGTGGGTATTTCCGTTGTTTGCCGTAGCTTTCTGCTCGGTATTCCATGACGGATTCATTCAGGTCGTCCAGGCGGGCTTAAGCTTTGTATTTATCCTCTATTCGGGAATCCTTCATATCTATGACTATCCCGACGAGAGAGCTTATTCGATTCTATGCATCATTATCGCCGAGATACTCGCGATCGGCATAAGCATACTCGCGTTCAGACTCGAGATTTTTAATAACAGGCTCCTCATGATAAGAGAGCGTAATTTCGCCGGTGCAAATAAGTTCAAGCATGGTTTTGAGACTGACAGCGTGACCGGAGTATACAGCAAGAAATATCTGATCGAAGAAGCGGGTGAGATCTTAAAGAACACCAACGAATTGGATCCCTGCGGAATCGCGATAATCGATATCGATGACTTCAAGAAGATAAATGACGAACTCGGCAACGACAAAGGAGACGATGTGCTCCGCGCATTGGGCGAAGTGCTTCAGGGTGTTATCGATGAGAATACCATTGTCGGCAGATACGGCGGTGATACGTTCGTCATCGTTTTCGAGAACGGGTTAAAGGAAGAAAACTTCGAGACCTTAAACCAGATCAGAAAAGAATTTTCCAAGAAAAAATATTCATTTATGAAAGAATCCGTTACTGTCAGCGGCGGTTATGCCTGGTTTGATGTTACGATGGACCTCGAAAGTGCTCTGAAAGAAGCCGAAGCATCATTGTCAAATGCAAAGAAATCAGGTAAGAATATGATAATGACAATCGGCGAAAGCGAGGAATGATATATGGCAAAGGATAAGACCAAGAAAAAGAATAAGATCGGTGACTACAATTTAGCGTCGATCCTGCTGGACATCGTAATGCTCTTTTTGGGACTTATCTTCTTTATCGGAACACTGGCCGGCAAAGGTGACGAGATCGCATCAGGCTTTGTAAGAGTCGTCGGCGGCGTGCTGATCCTGGTAGGGATCTTCGAACTCATCAACTTCCTTAGGATCAAGGAAAAAACGGTATTTGACTGGATCGTTTTCATAATCGGATGTGCGATCGCGATCACGGGAATCGTATTCATCATCAACCCGCTTCCTATCATCACGATATTCAACTTTGTATTCGGAATAATCATCGGCATCTATGCGATCATCATCATCGTGGTTTCCGTCGGCACATTGAGACCTGCAGGTGCGAAATACTGGTGGTTCTCACTGCTGTTCGGTCTTGCCGCTCTCGGCATGGGTGTTTTCGTTACATGCTTTAACGGCGCTACAAAGACACTTACCATCATCATCGGAATCACGCTCGTGGTTGGCGCTATCGGCGGCATCGCAAATGCCATTCTCGCATCCCAGGCAAAGAAGGAATATAAGGCCAACTCAAAGATCCTCGAAGATGCGACATATACCGTTGAATCCGAGACGACAACCGAGAACAAGGAACAGGATGGCGACGATACTGTAAAGTATTGATCAGCAGCATTTAAGGAGAATACCTCATGGAAGTAACATACGTCGGACACGCATGCTTTTTGATCAGGTTTGATACAGGTCTTACTGTATGTTTCGACCCTTACAAGACAGGTTCCGTACCGGGCTTGTCCGATGCCAATGTTCAGGCTGACGAGGTGTACTGCTCCCATTCACACGCTGACCACAGCGACTTTGAAAACGTAGGCACACCCTACGAACCTTATTCGGGGCCTGCTCCGGAAGTCGAAGTTATTAAGACTTTCCACGACGAAGTCGAAGGCGCTAAGCGCGGCAGGAATAATATCACAAAAGTAACGTCCGGCAGTGAGACCGTTGTCCACATGGGCGACATCGGATGCGATCTTACCGAAGACCAGATCGCCGTTATCAAGGGCTGTGATCTTCTCATGATCCCTGTCGGAGGATTCTATACGATCGGCTGCAAAAAGGCTTCTGAGATGGTAAACCTTATCGATCCCAAGGTCGTTATCCCGATGCATTACAAGAGCAGGAATTTCGGATACGACGTTATGTCCGGCAGGGAAGAATTCGTTGAGCTCATAGGCAATGAAGGTGACCGCGAGATAGTCAGCAGAAGATATCTCGCCGAAGAACTTCCCAAGGTAAAATCACTCCTTCTGATGGAGCCCTTAAGAATTTTAAGATAATCGAATTTTGTAACATAAGTTTAGACCTCTTTAAGTTATAATTTGTCGCAAGGGGGTCATGAGACTATGTTTAAAACCGGTTTTTCCAATGACAAGTATGTAGAGCTGCAGAGCCAGCACATCAGAGAGCGCGTCGACCAGTTCGGCGGCAAGCTTTATCTCGAATTCGGCGGTAAGCTGTTTGATGATTACCATGCATCCAGAGTTTTGCCGGGCTTCGAACCTGACAGCAAGATCAGAATGCTGAAGGCTCTCTCCGAAGATGCCGAGATCGTTATCGCTATTAATGCTGATGCCATTGAGAAGAACAAGAGAAGAGGAGACCTGGGTATCACTTATGACCAGGAAGTTCTCCGCTTGATCGATGCTTTCACCGAGTTCGGACTCATGGTAGGAAGCGTTGTAATCACACAGTTCGCAGGCCAGCCTCTGGCAGAGAAGTTCGAAGCAAGACTCAGAGGCCTCGGCGTTAAGTCATACAGACATTATCCTATCGCAGGATACCCTTCAGATATTCAGCTTATCGTAAGCGAGGACGGTTACGGCAAGAACGATTATATCGAGACATCAAGAAAGCTCGTTGTCGTTACAGCACCGGGCCCCGGTTCAGGAAAGATGGCTACATGCCTTTCGCAGCTTTATCACGAGAACAAGCGCGGCATCAAGGCAGGCTATGCGAAGTTCGAGACATTCCCTATCTGGTCGATCCCTCTCCAGCACCCTGTAAACGTTGCTTATGAAGCCGCTACGGCAGACCTGGCTGACGTTAACATGATCGATCCTTTCCATCTCGAAGCTTACGGAAAGACAACAGTCAACTACAACAGAGACGTTGAGATCTTCCCTGTAGTAAATGCGATTTTCGAGAAGATCTACGGCGAGAGCCCTTACAAGTCACCTACGGACATGGGCGTTAACATGGCAGGTTTTGCCATTGTTGACGATGAGGCTTGCCAGGAAGCTTCCAGACAGGAGATCATCAGAAGATACTATGAGGCCAAGATGGCAACACGTGCCGGCAATTCCGACGGTTCCGACGTTACAAAGATCGAGTTCCTCATGCAGAAGTCCGGTATCGATATTTCCGACCGCCGCGTAATCGGAGCTGCTCTCGTACGCGCTGAATCCACAGGCGCTCCGGCCGTTGCATTGGAGCTCCCGGACGGACAGATCGTAACAGGCAAGACAACACCTCTCTTGGGACCTGCTTCTGCGGCTCTCCTTAATGCTCTTAAGGTTCTTGCAGGAATCTCTCATGACATTCCGCTCATCTCACCCAACGTTATCGAGCCTATCTCAGATCTTAAGGTCAACCATCTGGGCAACCACAACCCCAGACTTCATACAGACGAAGTCCTCATCGCTCTTGCGATCAGCGCTGCAACCAACCCGGTAGCAGAACTCGCTATGCAGCAGATCGGCAACCTCATGAATGCTGATGCACACTCTACGACCATGATGAGCTCTGTAGACATCAACATGTTCCACAAGCTCGGCATCAACCTCACATGTGAGCCGGTCTACGAGACAAAGAAGCTGTATCACAGATAATTAAGCAAGTTGGTTTTTGACTTTCAAAGCTGCCTTCCGGGGCAGCTTTTTTATTGGAGAAGGTGTGCGTTTTGTTCCCCATTTTTCGTATATGAATTTTTGGGGCAAAAAAGGGCCTGTTTTTTGCCCCAAATTTTTATATAGCAAATTTGGGGAACAAATCCCTAAAAATCAGTCATCACGGAATTGTCCTGCGGACTTCAGCTTATTTTTGACTTTTCCTGATTTTCCTGTTGACAAACGCCGAAAACAGTACGATAATCACATTGGTCAAAGAAAGTCAAAGTCAAAGTCAGAAAAGAGCAAAGTCGAAAGAAAATATCACGATATAGCGGAAGGAGGATGATCTTGTGGCAAGACTGGTTGATGTAATTGAACAGATGATCAAGGAGATGGTCGACGAAAATGACGGTACTGCAACTATCTGCAGAAGCCAGCTGGCTGAGCAGGCAAACTGCGTGCCCTCACAGATCACATATGTGCTGTCTACAAGGTTTTCGGGCGGAAGCGGATATATAGTCGAGAGCAGAAGAGGCGGCGGCGGACAGATCACCATTACGAGGGTAAATCACGTAGGTCCCGCTGAATATCTGAAGGCAATAATCGACAGCGTGGGCGATGACCTTTCGCAGCAGCAGGCTAAGAATCTTCTGACCAACGCGGTTACGGTCGGCGCGATGACTTCCAAGGAAGGCACGGCCATCATGGCAGCCGTATCAGACAGGGCTCTTGCGAGAGTAGATTCTGATATCAGATCGGTATTAAGAGCTGACATCTTCAAGCATGCGCTGCTCGGACTGATGGTAACGTGAAATAAGGGATACAAAAGGAGAACTATTTATGAGATGTGAAAGATGCGGTAAAGAACTTACCAACAGGATAATAAAGATAAACGGTGTCACGTACTGTGAAAACTGTGCGAGGCTAATGGGTTATGACAGATTCTTAAAAGATCCGTCTGACTTCCTGGGCAACCCGTTCTCACAGTTAGATGAGATCGCTTCATCTCTTATGCAGATGAATGAGCTCGATTTCGGAAACAGCACGCTCACATGCCCAAAATGCGGCATGACTTTGAGAGAGTTCGAGAACGAGGGCCGCGTAGGCTGCATCGAGTGCTACAACACCTTTAACGACAATATCGTAAGAGAGATGTTCAAGCAGCAGGGCAACAGCGAATACGCAGGCCGTCTTCCTGCACAGTCAGCCGATACTGATGCGAAGACGAGCGATGTTCCCCAGAACAAGAAGGCAGCTGCTCCCAAAACGATCGAGATGGATGTCGCGGACAAACCCGAAAAGCCTGTCAATGAAGAGAAGGCTCCTGCCAGGAAGGCAGGCAAGGGCGGACTTACATTAGAACAGCTCATGAAGGCTGATCTGGGCATGTTATCCGACGAAGATCTCGAGAAGGGTATCAAGGTCGCTGCAGAAGCTGAGGAATACAAGCTCGCTTCAAGACTCAGAGATGAACTCAAGGGCAGAAAGGATGGTGGAAACAATGTCTGAATGGTATATGAATGAAGGTAAAGATAACGACGTTGTTCTTTCCACAAAAGCATGCATAGTACGTAACATCAAGGGCTACAACTTCATGCCGAGACTGGATGACAAGGAGTGCAAGAGCCTTCTTGAGACGATAGATAAAGTTATTGACAAAGATAAGTACACAGGCGGCTGCGCGGCTGATTTTGACAAGCAGACGATATTGAGGCTTACAAGGCTTCAGATCCTGGGACGCGAATCCAACCAGATGGCAAATCCCGAGAGAAAAGCGTTTTACTATAACGATGATGTAAGCCTTTCGATCGCAGTCGGAAGCGGCGAACACCTGACAGTAAAGGCAATGGCAGCAGGCCACGATATCAGCGTATATAAGCAGGCCGAGAAGGAAGTATTGGACTTGGAGAGCAAGCTCGATATCGCTTTCTCCGAGAGCTACGGATTCCTTACTTCGCACGTAAGACTTGCAGGTACAGGACTTAAGATCCTTTATACGGTATCGCTTCCTGCAATCTCCAAGACCGAGGGCGGTATCGCTGCACTTACACAGCGTGTAAGCCAGTATGAATGGGCCATCTACCCGTTCGCCGAGAGAGGCGAGATCGCTGATTCTGATGTTTACATCATTTCGAGCGTTAACACATTGGGCGTTACGGAGGATGAGGTCTTGAAGAGAGGCGAGATGCTCATAGCTGACGTCATCAAGGCTGAAAGAGCATTAAGAGACGAGATCGCATCAAACAAGAAAGACCAGTCTGCTGACATCTACGGCAGATCCTACGGCACATTGATGTATGCCGGCATGATCTCCAGAAGCGAAGCGCTTCAGGCGTTAGGGTGGCTCAGGCTCTACCACGATTACGATGATACGGGAGACATTAAGATCTCCTGCAACACGATAAACAAGCTCACCATGGATATACTTTGGGAACCGGACGCTCCGTCAAAGAAATCAAGCCAGAGCGTTGCTTCACAGAAGTACAGGGCACAAGGAATAAAGAAGATCTTGAAAGGGGATGATTAATATGAGAATTACCGAAGATACAGCAAAGGTGCTCGCGGTATCGAGCCTTATTGCGGAAGAAAGAAATACATCACTTATAAGGGATACGATCCTTTTCGCGGCATTGTGCGTAACTGATTCGCCTGCGAAAGAAATCTTGTCCGAGAACGTTCCCGACATGTCGCTCATCTTAGAGCGCTTGGGAGTAGAGGGCGATTACGATCTCGATAACAGCCAGGTCAAGATGCTTGCAGACAGGGCTTTCCAGACACTCCGCATAGATGTCAGAAGGATCTTCTCCAACGCTTCTGATCTGTCCAGGAGAACGGGCTTTAACGGCGCCGTAAATCCTGAACATCTCCTGTTCGTCATCATGTCCCGAAAAGTATCCAACCACCCTGAGATCTTCAACTGCCTTGAGGCTGCAGGATGCGATCTCGAAGGTATGAGATCTGCCATCATCAACGTTTTCAATGAACAGGCAGAAGCTGCCAGGGCAGAGAGGAACGGCTTTGGTGAGCTGGGTGCGAACAATTCTGATATTCCGGACGGCGAGTCTGCTCCCTCCAACAGAAAACCTGCAGGGAAACAGGCCGGCAAGTCAGGCCATAAGACACTCGATAAATACGGTAAGAACTTAACCGAGCTTGCCAAGCAGGGCAAGATCGATCCGGTAATAGGCCGTGAGGAAGAGATCTCCAGAGTCATGCAGATCCTTATCCGCCGCACCAAGAACAATCCTTGTCTCGTAGGTGACCCGGGTGTAGGTAAGACTGCGATCGCAGAAGGTCTCGCATTGAAGATCGCCGAGAATAACGTACCTGACGTCATTAAGGGCAAGGTCGTTTACAGCATGGAGATGGGTTCTATGGTAGCCGGCTCCAAGTACAGGGGCGAGTTCGAAGAGCGCATCAAGAACATGCTCGATGAAGCAGTTGCTGACCCTAACGTTATCCTCTTCATCGATGAGATCCATACTCTTGTAGGTGCAGGCGATACCCAGGGAGGTTCAATGGATGCCGCAAACATCATGAAGCCTCTGCTTACCAAGAATGAGCTTCAGATCATCGGCGCGACGACACTTGATGAATATTCCAAGTTCATCGAAAAGGATCACGCCCTCGAGAGACGTTTCCAGAAGGTCTTGGTAGAAGAGCCTTCGATAGAAGATGCGATCGCTATCATGAAGGGCCTTAGGTCCAAGTATGAAGACCACCACAAGATCTACATTCCGGATGAAGTATTAGAGCAGTCCGTAAGGCTCTCTGCCAGATATGTTTCTGACAGATTCCTTCCTGATAAGGCAATCGACTTAGTCGATGAGGCTGCAGCTGCAAAGCGTATCAACTATGCTGATTCCAAGGTCAAGAACGATCTCGAGAATAAGATCGCTGAGATCAAGGACAAGAAGAAGGCTGCTGTAGACGCACAGGATTTCGAAGCTGCACAGACGCTCAAAGAGGAAGAAGAGAAGCTCAATGAGAGACTCTCACTCCTCCAGGATAAGGTTAAGCCCGATGATAAGGGTTTCACTGGCACGCTTACGGTTGATGATGTTGCCGTAGTCCTTGCAAAGTGGACAGGTATCCCGACAACGAAGATCACAGAATCTGATGCAGATAAGCTCAAGAACCTCGAAGCAGAACTTCAGAAGAGAGTCGTAGGCCAGGACGAAGCGGTTCATGCTATCGCCAAGGCTATCCGCAGAGGCAGATTAGGCCTTAAGGACGAGAAGAGACCTTCCGGTTCATTCATCTTCCTCGGTACGACAGGTGTAGGTAAGACAGAGCTCGCTAAGGCACTTGCTGAAGTCATGTTCGGCAATGAGAGCGCTCTTGTCAGAGTAGATATGTCCGAATACATGGAGAAGCACGACGTTTCCAGACTCATCGGTGCGCCTCCGGGATATGTCGGATACGATGAGGGTGGCCAGCTCACTGAAGCTGTCAGAAGACATCCTTATTCAGTCGTTCTTTTCGACGAGATCGAAAAGGCACATCCTGAGATCTTCAACACGATGCTCCAGGTATTGGACGACGGACGTCTTACAGACGGTCACGGCAGAACGGTCGATTTCAGAAACACGATCATCATCATGACATCCAACATCGGTGCGAGAATGCTCGTCGGCAGCGAAGGCAGAAAGATCGGCTTTGCGATGGCAGATGAGAACGATAAGGACGAACTCTCCAGAGACGGTCTTTACGGCGGCAAGTCTTACGACGAGGCAAAGAAGGTCGTAATCGACGAGCTCAAGAAGACGTTCACTCCTGAATTCGTTAACCGTGTTGACGACATTATCTTCTTCCGTATGCTCGGCAAGGATTCGCTCATCAAGATCGTTGACATCCTTATGAAGCAGGTAGGCAAGAGGATCAAGGATCTCGGCATGGAGATCGAGCTTACCGACAGCGCGAAAGAACTCCTCGCTAAGAAGGGTTACGATCCGCAGTACGGTGCAAGACCTCTTAGAAGAGTCATCACATCCATGGTCGAGGACCGCTTCTCTGAAGCAATGCTCGACGGCATCGTAAAGCCCGGCCATCTGGCTATCATCGATGCTGTGGAGACCACGGATCCTGACGCTCTTCTCGCTCAGGGAAGTGCAGCCGAAGACGGAAAAGTGATCGTTATCAAGGACGGCGGAGAGCTCGAAATATCAAGCAATTCTGTTATTCAGGAAACAGCAGGCAGCTCGCTTTGAAATGTTGTATAATACTCACGCTATCACTTAAAAGATTAGATACACGGAGTAGATAAATGCAGGAAAACGTGAGCAATGCGGCTTCCCGCTCTAAAGCGCCGCGCGATTATGATATAGGTTGTGAGCCGAGCAAGTTCTATTTTGGCTTCCTTGGCTCACGCATTATTGTGCCTCTGGTATGCGCATATACGCATATCAAGGTAAAGCCTGACATGGAGTTCGTTAACCACGAAGGTCCTATCATCGTTATCTCCAATCACGAATCCTATCTTGATCCGATGATCATAAACCGCCTCACAAAGGCGAGACCTGCAAACTTCGTTACCGGCGAGTTCGTATTCAGGGCACCTGCATGGGGCCACTGGTTTAAGCTCGGCGGCGCGATCCCCAAAAAGCAGTTCGTTGTAGATACTGCAGCTGTAAAGGCCATGATGCGCGTCATGAAGCGTAACGGCGTCATCATCGTCTATCCTGAGGCTACAAGACACGTTGACGGTAAATCCGTAGGATTCGACGACGGCGTTGCCAGACTCGCAAAGAAGGCAGGCGCTTCCGTCTATATCGCCCACATTCACGGTGCATATCTCGCTTGGCCCAGGTGGTCGAGATCCGGTATGCGTAAGGGCCGTATCAGTGCTGAGTTCGTTAAGAAGATCTATTCTGACGAAGTAAAGGAATTGTCCGTTGAGGAACTCCAGCAGAAGATCCTTGATGCCGTTGATTACAACGAGAACGACTGGATCCGCGAGAATCCGAGAAAGTACAAGAGCAGAAAGCTCGCTGCCGGCCTCCAGAACATCGCTTATGCGTGCCCGAGATGCGGCTCCGAGTATACGATGCAGTATATGAATTCCGGCAAGCACGACATGATCCAGTGCTCCAACTGCGGAAACGCTGCAAGATATCTCCCCACAGGCCTTATCGAGAAGGTCGACCCCCAGTGTGTCGTTTTCGACGACCTCCACAAGTGGACAGAGTGGGAGAAGGGTCTTATCGAAGAGCAGCTTAAGCAGGGCGGGTTCAAGATGGAGATGAATGCCGATCTTTTCAAGGTTTTCGACAGATTCACATTCGCGAAAACAGGTAAGGGAAGGATCACGATCACCGACAAGGAGATCACTTACGTCGGAACGGACTGTCCCGCTGAAGAAGGCATCCCTTACAAGAAGGGCAAGCCGATGAGAAAGTACAAGGACAGGACGCTCGATGCTTCGGCTCCTTTCCAGACAAAGGTCTTCGAGATCGATACGATGAGAGGCCTCGTTGCTTCCTACGGCAAGCATTTCGAGATCTACGACAAGGACGGAGAGCTCTACAGATTCCATGTTGACGGCCAGAAGGTCTTCAAGATCCATGAGATCGTAACGCTCCTCGGAAAAAAGAAATAATTTTCACTAGAACGTTTTAAGGTAAAAATCTTGCGGGTTTGGCACATTATTCGCCAAACTCGCCTTTTTTATTGCTTTAATATATCGCGCGAAGATAGTATAATTTTCGAGTTAGTAAACAAGAGGCGTCATTACTGACGTTTCCCAAAACACAAAATATGAATCAGGAGTGTGAAAATCCATGGCAATGTATGACAAGAAAAGCGTTGAGGATTTAAACGTAGCCGGCAAGAGAGTTATCGTCCGCGTTGACTTTAACGTACCTCTCGACAAGGAAACAGGCACAAAGATCACAGACGACAAGCGTATCAAGGGTGCTCTCCCTACAATCAAGTACCTTGTTGACAACAATGCGAAGGTTATCCTCGTATCACACCTCGGTCGTCCGAAGAACGGCCCTGAGGCTAAGTTCTCCATGAAGCCCGCAGCAGACAGACTCGCTGAGCTCATCGGCAAGCCCGTTACACTCGCTGCAGACGTTATCGGCGAAGATGCTAAGGCAAAGGCTGTAGCTCTCAAGGATGGCGAGATCCTCATGCTCGAGAATGTTCGTTTCCACAAGGAAGAGACAAAGAATGATCCTAAGTTCGCAGCTGAGCTCGCTTCTATGGCTGACCTCTATGTAAACGACGCATTCGGTACAGCTCACCGTGCTCATGCATCCACAGCAGGCCTTGCAAACTTCCTGCCTTCCGCTTGCGGTTACCTCATCAAGAAGGAAATCGACTTCATCGGCGGTGCGCTCGACAATCC
>JAFYJX010000014.1 GCA_017537905.1 Clostridiales bacterium
AAGCCGACGGCAACAAAGAAGCCGGCAACATCGACACCTAAGCCGACGGCAACAAAGAAGCCGGCAACATCGACACCTAAGCCGACGGCAACAAAGAAGCCGGCAACATCAACACCTAAGCCGACAGCTACAAAGAAACCGGCTACATCAACACCTAAGCCTACAAATACGCAGGCTCCTACAAACACGAATACTCAGGCTCCCAAGCCTACAAATACAAAAACACCCAAGCCTACAAAAGCACCCAAGCCGACTGCGACTAAGAAGCCGAAGCCGACAAACACAAAGGCTCCCACAAGCACACAGACAGTTGAAGTTACTACTTCAGGAACAACAATTGTTATAACCGAGACACCTAAGCCTACTGAAACACAGGTACCCGATATCAACAACACACAGGCATCTGATCCGAACAACAATGGTGCCGCAGGTGGTGCTGCGGGTGGCGTTGCAGGCGGCGTTGCAGGCGGAATCGCCGGTCAGGCTACTACTGCTTCCAATGAAACAGGCGCTACAACCACAACAGAAAACGGAAACGGCGAGACAGGTGAGGGTACTCCTACACCTACAGGTTCTCCTACACCTTCACCCGTAGTTGCAGCTCTTGCTACAACAGGCAAGAACAAGGGTTCCGTTGTAAAAACTAACTGGTTGTGGCTTATCCTCCTGATCCTTGGCGCAGGCGCCGGTTTTGCAAGATACAAGTATCTCAAAGACAAGAAAGAACTCGAAGGCGCAGACCTTGCTATCGCATTTATCCCGGGCGTTCCTGCTATCGCAGATAAGTTCGGTTACTTAGGACCCGTCAAGGCAATGGCTATCGCTGAAGATCCAAAGGAAAAGGATCACAAGGCATTCAATACGGCTACTGCCATGAAGGAAATCAAGGCTATGGAGGCTGGCGAGATCAGTCCTTTCAAGCCCGCACCCGGAACAGAAGCTAAGCGTATTGAGCACAAGGGCCCCATGAAGCTGCCTTCAGACCGTTCTGTTGAGTCTCCTAAGGCTACAGAAGATACAAAGTTCGGCGGCGCTTTCAATTCTGCTAATAAGGCTGCTGAAAAGCCCGCTTTGAAGAGTAATGCATTTAACAGGACAGCCGGCACTAATACACAGGCAAAGGCTGCTATGGGCGGTGTTGCTGCAACTACAGCTGCAACAAGAAATACAATGAGTTCCAGAACACAGACTCCGTTCAAGCCTACGAATGCTTCCGGAATCCAGACTTCTGTAAATTCTGTTGCTCAAAACAATGCAATGAAGAATGCAATGAGAACTGAGAATAGAATCGAGACAAAGTCTGCTTCTCAGAATCCTACAGTTAAGAATGCATTTAAGCCTGCAAGTGAAGCAGCTCCTGCTGCAGAAGCTGCAAAGCCGGTTTCAACAGCATTTAAGCCCGCAAGCACAACAGCTGCAAAGCATACATCAGCTTCCGCTGACGCAGTACCTGCTGCTCAGAGCCATGCTGCAAAGAACGCATTCAAACCTGCTGAATCTGCTGCCAACAAGAACGGATTCGGCAACCTTTTCAAGCCTGCACCTGATGCAGCTAAGCCTGCAGCAGATACAGCAAATACAGCAGCTCAGGCAGCAAAGCCCGCAGCTAATCCGAAGGTAAACCGCAGTGCACAGAATTCTGCATTCAAGAATGTTTTCAAGCCTTCCAAGGTTCCCGGAACACTTCCTTCTGCAGATCCTACAGCAGCTTTCTCACCGTTCAAGCCCGCTACACCTGCGGCTTCCGCAACACCTGTTGCATCTGTACAGCCTGCTTTCTCTCCGTTTAAGCCGGCAGCATCCGCAGCACCTGCTAAGACTGTTGCATCGCCTTTCAAGCCTGCTCCTTCCGCAGCTCCTGCTGAAGCAGCAAAAGCATCTGCATCTGCAGCAACAGCTGCTCCTGCATTTAAGAACTCGGTAACTCCTGCTGTGGCACCCGGTGCTTTGGCTGGCGCGGTAGCAGTAGCTTCACGCAAGGAAGAGAAGAAGACTGAACCTATCAGACGTCCTAAGAACGAACTTACTCCCGAGCAGATCGCTTAGCGTGAGAAGGCTGCCAAGATCCTTGAGGAGAGAAGAGCAGCTCAGGCCGCAAGAGTAGAAGAGATCAGAAAGAATGCCGAAGCCAAGAGGCTTGAGGCTGAGAAGAAGGCTGCTGACGAAGCAAGACAGGCTGAGGAAGCAAGAAAAGCCGAGATAGCAAGAAAGGCAGAGGAAGTCAGAAAGGCTGAAGAAGCCAGAAAGGCTGAGGATGCCAGAAGAGCTAAGGAAGCCGCTGAGGCAGCAGAGAGAGCAAGGCAGGAAGAAGCGAGAAAGGCTGAAGAAGCTATAAGGCTCGCTGCCATTGCAAAGGCTGAGGCTGAAGCTAAGGCTGAAGAAGCACGTAAGATCCAGGAATCCCTGAGAGCTGCCGAAAAGGCAAGGATCGAAGAAGCAAAGAAGGCTCAGGAAGCAAGAAAGGCAGAAGAGGCAAGGATCGCCGAGCAGCTTAGAAAAGCTGAAGAGGCAAGAAAAGCCGAGGAAGCCAGAAAGGCTGAAGAGTTAAGGAAAGCTGAAGAAGCCAAGAGAGCCGAAGAAGCAAGGAAGGCTGAGGAAGCAAGACTTGCAGAAGAGACCAGAAAGGCTGAAGAAGCTGCCAAGACTGCCGAGCAGTCCAGACTCGCAGAAGAGCGCATCGCCAGAGAAGAAGCACTTGCCGCTGAGCGTGCAAAGGCTGAAGCAGAGAAGGCTGCACAGCTTGCTGCAGCTGCCAAGGCTGAAGCAGAAGCAAAGCTCGCTGAAGCTGAAAAGGCAAGAAAGGAAGCTGAAGCTGCCAGAGAGATCAAGGCTGAGAGAGCTAAGGCTCAGGCTAAGACATCTGCATTCTTCAGAAACACTTTGGCAACTTCCGAGAATACAGTTGCTCCGGGAATTTCTTCTATTGCATCTGTAGAAGGCTACGATAAGGCATTAAATGACAGAAAAGATAAGAACGCCGAGAGAGAACCCGCAAGTGTCAGCGAGATCAAGAGCAATCCTCTGATGTCATTTAAGAGCGGTTCGTCTTCCGGTGTCGGAGCTTCCGCTTCGAAGAATGTCTCCGGTCCGTCACTTTCCAAGGAGCAGGCAAAGGCTTCTTCCAACTCTCACCAGTTAGGAAGCCTCCTTGCAGGAAAGAGCTACAACAATTCCGGCAGGGCACCTGTCTGGGCAGCACCCGGAATGGCTAACGTTTCCGCTTTCAAGGAATCCGAAGAGGCCAAGGAAGCAAGACGTCTCGAAGAGCAGAAGAGGCTCGAAGAGGAAGAGGCTAAGAGACTTGCAGAAGAGAAGGCAAGAGCTTCTTACACAAGCATCGCAGATGCTGCAACATCCCGTAAGTCAGCTTTCTTCAAGAGAGCACAGAGCAGCCGTGATACTTCGGCTGAGCAGGATGAACATACGACTGCATATGGCGGAATCGTAAGACCTTCCGCTATCGTAGACGAAGAGCGCAAGACAAATAAAACCATGACTGCACCTGCAATGGGTGCTGCGTTAGAAGGTCAGAGACCTTCTATCATGGATCCTAACTCGAAGGCTGCTCCTACAGCATCGAGACCTATGGCAGGATTCAAGGGACTTGGCGGAGACAATACTTTCGACGGTCCTTCAGACGAAGAAACACTCGCTTGATCCACAGACTTACCAGGAGGTTTTAAGTCGATGAAAAGATCTAAAAAACCATTAACCTTTACTGCTATTGCAGCAAGTATCGGCGCACTCAGCATGGCCGTTGAAGGCTGCGTATACGGACCTCCGCCGTCAGAGGAGACATGCGTATACGGACCACCGCCGTCAGAGGTTACTTCCGAACAGGTCACTGACGAGACAGAGACAACACTGCCCGAGAAAGAGTCCGACAGTACAGAAGAGGAAGTATGTGTTTACGGACCTCCGAGCGATCAGTCTGTCGATAATAACGAAGTTGATGTTTACGGACCTCCGCCGGGAGATATTGACGAATAATGCCTGTTGATATAGCTGAAGCTAAAAAGGTATATCTCGACAGGAAAGCTGAAGAAAGAGCCAGGCTTTTTGAAAAGCCCGATCTGATCTACCTGTTTTTTGAATTAACGAGAAGCTGCAATTCGAAATGTTTTCATTGCGGCAGTTCCTGTGAGCCCGGCCTGGGTCACGGACCTGATAAGGAAGCTTTCAAAGCGGTCTTAGATGATGTTAAGGAGCACTTTGATCTTCGAAAAGTCCAGCTCTGCATCACGGGTGGAGAACCGCTCCTTTATCCTGATTTTGAAGAACTTTTGGGTTATGCCGTCAGTGAAGGCTTTCACTGGGGCATGACTACTAATGCCACGCTCATTACCAAAGATGTTGCCGACATGCTCGCGAGAGTTAATATGGGCACAGTGTCCGTAAGTATCGACGGACTCCGTGATACTCACGACAGGCAGAGAGGCATCAAGGGCGGTTACGACAGGGCTATGGAGGGAATCCAGAATCTCATTGACCGCAAGGCTTTTAAGCACATTCAGGTCACAACTGTTGTTAACCACAAGAACATAGGCGAGTTGGATGAGCTCTATGAGATCCTGGACAAGATGGATCTCGATTCATGGCGTGTTATCGGTATCGAACCGATGGGAAGGGCATTGGATTACCCCGATATGCTCCTTACGCCTGACGACCAGAGATATCTTTTTAACTATATCCGCGAAAAGAGAGAGCAGGGAATACCTGTAGGCTATGGGTGCTCTCATTATCTTGGTCTTGAATACGAGAGAGAAGTCAGGGACTGGTTCTTCTATTGCGGCGCGGGAACACATACCGCTGCGATAAGAGTCAACGGTGACATCACAGCTTGCCTTGATATCGAGGAAAGACCTGAGTTCGTTCAGGGAAATATCTATAAGGATAAGTTCAGTGACGTCTGGTTCAACCGTTTCCAGGAATTCAGGAAGCCTTTGTCATCGCTTTGCAAGGAGTGCCAGAGCTGTGAGCACGAGAAATACTGCGCCGGCGGTTCCAGACACTGCTTTGATTACGATAACAACAAGCAGAGAGTCTGCTTTAAGGACATTCTCTTTTAATATTTTTTTATAGAGTGTATTATTGAAGGTACGGAACTTCTTCCAAGGAGAAGCGTTTATGTACCAACGGATCGCAATTATAACCGGAGCTTCATCGGGCATAGGAAAAGCTTTTATAGAGCTTCTTGCGCGTGATAACGGCGAATTCTTTAAAACTCCTTTTGATGAGATATGGGCAGTGGCAAGACGCGAAGACGCGCTTAACGAACTTGCGTCTTCATTTGAGCCCGGAAAGATAGTTCCTGTTGCAGCAGACCTTGCGACCATTGAAGGAATCCAATCAATAGAATCCAAACTCGATGCGGAAAAACCGAAGGTAGGCCTTCTTATTAATTCTGCCGGCATGGGCATGAAGGGCCGGATGGCCGAAAAACCTGCCAAGGCCTTATCAGATACGATCGCGATAAACTGCACGGCATTAAGCCAGATGATAAAGATCGCTGCGCCTTACATGAAGCAGGAAGGCAAAGATCATTCCAAGATAATCAATATCGGTTCTTCGGCAGGCTTCCTGCCGCAGCCTGGTTTTGCCTGCTATGCGGCAAGTAAGTCCTATGTAATATCTTTCTCGAGAGCCATGAGCTGCGAATTAAAGCCCATGGGAATCGACGTCACTGTAGTCTGTCCGGGTCCTGTCGCTACTGATTTCCAGAGAAGGGCGACAGAAGGAAAGGAAACGAATTTTACAGATTGGCGTAAGAATTTTGTCGTAGATCCTGTTAAGCTCGCAAAGGCAACGCTCAAAGCGTCGCTTAAGGGCAGACGGATGATCTCGTATCCGTTCTCACAGAAATTACTGCACTTTGCATCGAAGGCATTTCCGGTCTCCTGGATCCTTGCTTTCGAGAGCAAATCTGTAAAGGATTAATATTTTAAGGAGTGATCTAATATGCAAAAGAAGGTAGAACCCAGATTCGGAAGCATCTTCAAGGCAGTCGAAGACAAGGCCAAAAAGGTCTCTTTTCTTCAGGACACAGCTACCCAGATTACCTTGAACGGTAACCTCGACAACCTCCCGTTATACGTAAAGATAGAAGACGGTGTTGCTGAAGTTGCTCCTTATGAGTATATAAATGCACCTTTTTATATTGATGCCGATGCCGAGACATTCGCAGCCGTATTAAATGGTGACAAGGATTTCGTTGTCGCTGTTTCCCAGGGAAGCATTACGATGAACGGTGACGCCGCTCAGGCTCTTGTCTTCTGCGAGACATTTTTCGGCTAAACTTTCTTAATCACTTGTTTAGGTTTTTGTGCTTTGCTCCTAACAATGTGCTAACAATTATCGGTTATCTTATATCTGGTAGAACTAATTTTTTGTAATTTGATATAATAAAAAAGTATGGCAATTACACTAAACGGCATTTTTAAGGATAAGATGGTCTTCCAGTGGGGCGCCGAGCTTCGCGTGTTTGGCTATTCCGACAAGACCTGTGTAATAAGAGCTTCTCTCTTCAAAGACGGAGATGAAGTAGTCACAGGCACATGCGGAACGGAGCAGGACGGCAGCTTTCTTGTCTGCTTAGATCCTGTTGATGAGCCGGGCGGTCCCTATGAGATCAAGGTCTTTGAGAACGATTCTGAAGTCGTTAAGCTCGTTGACGTTTATGCGGGTGAAGTATGGCTTGCTGCAGGCGGCGGCAACATGGAATATCCGCTTACCAGATCCGAATTTGCCAAGTTCATTATCCCTAAGATAGGCAAGACTGAGATAAGGTTCTACAGAGTTCCTACTTTCGGTCATTTGAGCGAGAGACAGGCTCAGGCTGAGGCTGAGACAGAGTGGATCGACATCGACAGCGAGACAGCAGGCCAGATGAGTGCCGTCGCGTTCTATTTTGCAAGAGAACTTGAATCCAGACTTGATGCCAAGATCGGCATCATCCAGTGCTGCTCGACAAGAGCTACGATAGATAACTGGCAGAGCGTCGAGTCATTGCTTTCCACCCAGGAGGGCAGACAGTACATTAAGGATTTCGACGATGCCGCTTCCGAGCTCACACCGGAAGAATTCGATAAGGCTGATGCCGAATTCGAAGAGAAATACGCGAAATACAATGAAGTGCTCAATGAGGCACTTAAGGAGAATCCATATCTTACATACCCTGAAGCAGATCTTAAGTTCGGACCTGCGCCCTGGCCGGCACCTGTCGGTCAGAAGTCGCCCAGACGTCCGGGTGCCGCTTTCGAGTGCATGATCTTAAGGATCGCACCTTACACACTGCGCGGCGTTATCTTCTATCAGGGCGAGGCAGATACAGACGGACACCAGTCTGAGTACGGACACGTTTTCGAGACCATGATCAAGGAATGGCGCGACGTATTCTTCGACGACCAGCTGCCGTTCATCTTCTGCCAGCTTCCAATGTATATTTCCAAAGACCGTAAATACATGGATTTTGACGATATGTCCTGGCCGCTCCTTCGTGAGCAGCAGCAGATCGTGGCGATCGATATGCCTAACGTCTACATGGCGGTAATAGTTGACTGCGGTGAGTTTAACAACCTGTTCCCGAGTGATAAGAAGACTCCCGGCGACAGATTGGCGCTTTTGGCTGAGAAGTTTGTTTACGGCTTCGAAAAGGTCGAGGCTGTATCACCGTTCATCATTGACGCGAGAAGAGGCGAAGGCGTGGAGATCACGTTTGGCGGAGATTACCTCCTGCTTAACCTTACGACCGGTTTCGGACCTGACGATTCAGGCTTCGAGCTGGCAGGCGACGACGGCAAGTTCTATCCGGCTGAAGCAACAGTTGACTTCGACGGCAAGACGATCCTGTTGTCATGCCCTCTGGTTGAGTTCCCGTCAAAGGTAAGGTACGCATTCTTCTCCTACGGCCCCACACCTCTGCATGCACAAAACGGTCTTACTGCAACACCTTTCCAGGTAAGAATCGATAAGGATCTAGGCGGCGCTTAATGAACATAGCATTTTTTACACGACCCAAACAGGAAATCACATATCTTTATAACGACATAACCGTTGACCAGGCATTAGAGAAGATGCACAGCACCTCTTATGCCGCTGTACCTGTCATCGACAGGGAAGGACACTATGTCGGAACGGTAAGCGAAGGCGACCTTCTGTGGTTCATCGTAAAAGGTGAGGGCGGAGAGCCCCACACGATGGCGATCGAGAGCTTAAAACAGTTCAAGCTCTCTGACGTAAACCTCAACAAGTATAAGTACAGGCCGGTCCTGATCACCCAGTCTGTCGAGGAACTTATAACGAAGACGATGGATTCCAACTTCGTACCGATCACGGATGACAGGGGAATGTTCATAGGGATCGTTACGAGAAGGTCTATTATCAAGCACTATTACGAGAAAAACATACTGCCGCAGGAATGATGCGGCAGTATTCATTAGAGGTTATTTAATTGTCTCAGATCTCAGACTGTATCTGCTGCAGCCTTCTTGCGTCTGAGTTTCCTCTTAAGCTTTTTGGTCTCTTTGATCTCCTGCTTAACAGGTTCGAAATCCTTAAGGCCTAAAAGTTCGGAGAGCATTCCGGCTTCAGGCTTATATCTGGTGGACATAACGAGCTCGAGTTTTAAATCTTCAGTCCTGATCTTCAAAAACCTCGCGCAGCTCTCGAGATAGATCTGCTTTCCTTCCTGCTGCTCCTTAAGGTCGTTCCAGGAAATTATATAAGGCTTTCTGATAAGTCTCTTATAAACGAGATCGATCTTGTCACCTTCCTTGATAAGCCATACTCTCGAGCGCTTGGCAAGACGCGCATAGCCGTGGAATGTATAGACCGACATTGCGATCTCCATGTTGGGATAAAGCTTTTTAAGTCTTTTAGGGACATGCTTTTCGATCCTCGGGATCTCGTCATTCCTCTTGAAGATCTTACGAAGGATCGTGAAAACATAGACGTCTTTGTAGTACTGCGCATTCCTCTTAAGGATCCTGAACAGGAACAGTCCTGCGACAGCAAGATGGATGCTTATGATGAAGCTTATTACCGGAGCGAAGATCTGGAGAATCAAGAGACCTGCATGGATCAGGGCCTTTACGATCTGCCAGATAAGGCTCGTTCCCTTCATGGGGAATGCGGCAACGATGACTTCCCAGTTATCTACGCAGGAATAGATGCAGTAATAAAATACCGTGATCGCAACGACCGTGACGCCTGCGAGAAGATATGTTCCGACCGTAGGTGCTCCTGAAGCCGAGCCAAGGATATTAGCGGTGCGGACAATAGAGCTTCCCTTGATTCCCGGAGGATCAGCCTCCAATGCATCTGTGGTAACAAAAGGCAGCAATGAGATAGCGACGGTGCAGATGTAACCTATGAGCTTATCTAACTTATCGATAGTCTCTTCTGATACGAATTTGGTCTCGGCAAATGAGTGAATGACGATAAGCGCTGCTGCAACAAGTGTAAGGAATACTGCTGCGTAAGGATTAGCTATAGGGAGCTTTCCCACTTCTCTTAAGATCGGCACGCCGTTTAAGAAATCGGCGATATTGCAGAGCACTGCCGAATCAGGTGAGTAGACGGCGGCATTCTCGATCGCGCCCAAGATGGCGAGAACTGCCATTGTAGCAGACGGATTGATCGAAGCCGTAACGGCAGTGGAGAATGCACCGGCATAGAAAGCGAGATCGGTGGCAAAGCCCATCGTATCTACTTCGCCGGTCGTGACGAATCCTGCTGCCATACTTACTGTCGGGATCATGAAAAAGCATATGAGTGCAGCAAAAGCACCCGTGACCCTTTTCATGTGAGTCTTTTTATCGGTCAGGCGCATGTTTGTTTCCCCTCCTTATTCCAAGCAAATAGCGGCCCAGAGCATCCGTTGTCTGCCGGATACTCAACTTATATTATACACCTTGACCATTTTGCACTGTTTTCGGAGGGGAACATGCACAATATTATCTGCACACCTTATGGCCGCATTGACACGAAGTACATCTATCTCTACTATTTACCTAGTATTCCGTAAGGAAATTTCAGGGGGTGTTCTATGCGTAAGGTGGTTACAAGTGTATTAGTCGTCTTCATGTGTCTGTTCATGTTCACCGGTTGTCACGATGACAGGACTCTTGAGCAGAAGATCAGCAAGGCCGAGATCGAAAGGTTCGTTAACGAGCAGAAGCAGACGAAGGATTATATTGAGACCTGTGATGACTTGTCTCTCGAGATCGTAGGAAATGAGATCTACATGTCGTTCAGATTGAAGTATTCCATGAATAACGATCAGATGAATCAGTTTAAGAAAGGCATTGAGATGTATGGTCTTCAGAATTATATCGAACCTACAAAGGATGAGTTCGAAAAGCGCTATAAGACGAGACCGGAGAAAATATCCATTAAGTTCTATACAAAGGGCGGTCAGCTGATAACAAATGTCCAGGGCTGATAAGGATTCTTAGATCAGAAAAAAGGAAGGGTCAGATTTATTTCTGACCCTTTATTTTTCACCTACATAGTTCCAGCTTTTTGACTTGTGCGGATCTCCGTCAACGACATACCAGGATGCCATCTTGAAAGTGTTATTTCCTCTGTTGGTCGAGAGAATGTAGTATCCGGACAAGAAGACTTTTTCCTTTCCTGTCTTGGGAAGGGAGTTAACGGGATTGCCCGTGAAAGGATTTACGGGATTCTCTATTATGCCGTTTGTTGCAAGCACCGGAGTGTCCGCATTGGTCATGAAATCATCGCAGACAGTAAAGCCTGTTGCATTGAAATCCTTTACCATCAGGAGAGGCAGGAATTCGCCCATTTCCTTATTCATACAAAGAACGTCATAGTAACCGACAGCTGTACCGTGGTCGGATACCATGATGATTCGGGTATTGTCCCAGACACCGTTTTCGCGCAGGTAATCAAACCATTCGCCGAGCTTCATGAAAGCTGCCATGTTGATATGGTAATGAGATACCTGGTCGCTCGAATACATGTTGATCGTTCTGTTGTTAAGCCTGTAGCCGGCAGACAGATGCGCGTCGTATGCGGTGTTGTCGACATTGTAGCTGATCGTATAATCAGGTTTCTGAAGCAGGCACGGGGAATGTGTCGTGTCGTTTGTAAGCAGTACAAATGAGGCCTTAGGATCGTCTTTGATCACCGTAATGTTCTTAAGGTTATCAAGGACGGCATAATTCTGAAGGAAATCCAGGTCGTAGCCGATACTCTTCGAGAGTCCGTACTGATGCTGTACGAGAGCACTTGTCTCAGATACGCCGTCAACTCTTAATGCTGTGCTTCGAGATTCGTTATAGACTCCGCCGTCATACAGTGTCTCCTGCAAAATGACAGGTGCGGTCTTCATCAGGGAATACATGAAGAAGTTGCGGTTGCGTGTTTTGGCAACACGGCCTGCAGCATCGGCTGAGATGTTGACATCATCTTCTATGATGTCGAATCTGCCGCTGGTAAGGAAAACATTGAATTCCGGATGATCGTTGTAGATCGTAAGATCAGGATTAAAATAGTAACCTGCCAAAGGCGGATCTACTATCGTTACATCGTAACCCTTCTCGCCAAAGAGGACAGGCATGAGCTTTAACGCTTCGTTGTGCTTATCAGAAAGAAGTGTATCAGATCTCTCGTTTATCCTCTCAGGTGTATATTCATATCCGCCGAAAAGTGCCGGCGCTGCAAAGATCGTGTGATTACCGTATGCGATCGTATTCGGATAATATGTGAAGCCGTCAAACTTCTGCTGGAGCGACGGCCTCTCATTCATTATGTAAGGAACAAGGTCGCCGACAGCACGGTCGAGCATAAGTACAACAACATTCTGTCCTGTCTTGCTTAGTGGAATAAGTGCCATATCGGAAGCCTGTGCGCGGCTCTCATAATCCTTATAGAATTTAACGATCCGTATCGTAGTGTATGATCCGATCCCTATAACGGTAAGGATACCTACTAATAAAACGGGCAGAACGATCTTCTTAAACTTCGTGATAATGAAATACAGCAAGGCGCAAAGAGCGATAACTGCCAGTGCATTTATGAGGTAATCCTTAAGTTTGAATGCGGGAGTGTTATTAAACTGCAGCGTGGAAGAGAGCGTGCCGAGCTTTGTCCCGAAAAGCATGTAGTTGATGACCGAAGCACCGCACATCATCCAGACGGCTTTTGCAAAAAGCGTGCGCATCTTATCGTTCATGAAGAAATAGAAGATGCCGCCCCAGAGCACAAAACTGCCGAAAGACAGCAGCATCGAATTAACGACATAGAGCGCCGGATTAGAAGGATCGATCACGTCTATGAATTCATCTGTTGATGCATTGATAACTGTAGCCGGAATCAGAAGTCCCGTGATCAATGCCATAAGGATTGTGCCTGCAAAGAATGCGCCGTTCTTCTTTTCGAGAACCTTAACAGAAGGCTTCTTCCGGATGAAACTTAAGATCAGGGGGAGCTCTAAAAGAGCTGCGCCTATGCCCAACAGGACCTTCTGTCTTACGTCAAGTCCGCTCTTGAAGATTATCACAGCTATAACGCCGGCGCCTGCTACGGCAGACATAATGCAGAGGATCTTCTTAGGGTTCTTAAGCTTATTGAAGACGTTCTTAACAAGTGAGAAAACATTGTTTAAGAGCCAGTAGAAAACAAGTCCTGAAGGTGAGTGATAGAGCAGGACGAGGAATACGACTGCAAGGCCGTAGACCTGGATCTTGGACTTTAAGGGATGCCCCTTTGTATAGATGATTCCTGAAACGATGTTGATAAGTGTCATCAGTACCGGGAGGATGTTTATGGGAAAGCTCCCGATCGTGAAAGTAGCATCTTCGACACCGAGATCAGAAATAAATCCGAATGAAGCTCCCTGCAGACACTGCATCCTCGATAAGAGCCTGTATGCAGCGATAAAGAACGGGATCTGCAAGAGCAATGATACAGAGCTCTTAAGCTGGTAGACCGGCTTATAGTGATTGATCCGGTAGTATTCCTGAAGCATCATGAAGCGCTCGTCGCCCTTAAACGTACTCTTGATACGCTTGATGCGGTATGCCATCTTCGCCTGGATATCGCGTTCTTCAGCCTGCAGTTCATCTGCTCTCTTATACAAAGGGAGTACCAGGAAATTGAATGCGAGACTTAAGAAAATGATCGATAATCCGGGGTTGCCGATGATGCGGTTTGCTACCGTGAAGACGACTTCAAAAAGAAGCTCAAGAGGATATATGATCAGCGTGTAAAGTGCAGACAGGAAAGACATTATGCAGTGACCTCTTTATATTTTTTTATGATGAAGTCAGCTGACTTTGCAGCACTCTCACCGATATTTACCCAGATGTCGGATCTTGCCTTCGCACGGCCTTCCGTGAATGAAGGATCTTCGATGCATCTGTCGATAAGAGCCTTGATGTCCTTCGCATTCTCATCGTTTAATTCCAGTCCCAAAGACGGGAGGATCGCGAATGTCCACGGCGTCTCATCGATCCAGTCGGCATCGTAAGGTGCGGGATCGAACTTAGTGTCCGTGTATATGATCGGCTTGTCGAAAAGCATCGCAAATTCGAACATGACGCCGGAGAAATCAGATATAAGGATATCCGAGTGCCTGAGTACTTCAAAGTTGTCGATATCGGTATTCCATGTGACCTTGGATTCATCGTATTTAGCCATGAGGCTGTCTAACAGTTCTTTCTCTGTAACGAGTGACTGCGGGTGAGGTCTAACGATAATCTTGTAGCCTGTTGAGATGAGATTGTCGATAAGCTCTGCACCGAATCTGCTGAGTATTCCGCTCTCGCCCCACGATGGCGCGAGAAGGACGGTCCTCTCATGTGCAGGAACATCTCCAGCAGACTCCAGACGCTTTTTCATAACGTCCAAATAGGGAACACCGCAGAGCGCATAGTCACGCTCAGGAAGGCCCCTTAACTGTTCTAACTTCCTGATCTGGTCTATCTGGTATTCGCCTGAGAGGATGAAGGCATCGTAATGGTCCGTGCCAAACATTCTGTAAAGCGTGATATCTTTTGCAGCGTGCATGATGTGAATATAGCAGTCGACGTTTTTCGAACGCTTCCACTGGAAAACATCAAGGCTCGGAGTGGTGGAGAATACTACCGAAGCATTAAGGAGATTGAGCCTGGAATAAGCCTTGTTGCCTTCGCCAATGAACTCTCCTGTGATGTATTTATATTCTTTCTTGAAGATCGGATCGTCTTCAGAGCATGTGAGATAAACAGTCTTCTGCTGCTTTTTCTCGAGCTCGTCTAAGATAGGTTCGAAGATATTCCAGTATCTCTTGGATTCCGCGAAAATAGCGACAGGGATCTTCTCGCTGTTTACCTTGGCATTCTTGTCGCGGCTTAAAGAGAACTTCAGCTTCAGCATCAGGGCGCGCAGAGAGAATACCAGCACACCGAATATGCCGAACAAAACGGTGAAAAGCATTCCTCCCGTACCGGGATCGATGTATAGAAGCTTCGTAAGATCCATTTGCTGTTAATACTTCTTCCTTATTGTTCTTCTTTAACAGTCAAATATAGTAGTACAATTACGAACGCACTTCAACTTTTCTTATTTTATTCTTATTAGAAAAGCCACCGGAATAACAGGGATTGTCTATAGAAAACATGCGCAGCCGCAGATCCTAATCACGGCTGATGCGCATATATCCGTAAAATACTAATCCGTCTTTGCTTATCAGACCTGAATCAATCCTGGTAAAGCCATAAGAACTGAAAGCTTCTTCGCGCTCAACAGCATAGTTCGGCACCTTAGATGCGATCTCGTTGCAGCCGAACATATCATAAGCGGGAGGAATAATGAGTGAGAGAATATCTGTGATCTTATCCGCTCTCTCATAATCACTTCTAAGGTCCAGACGCAGCAAGCCGTTTCCGTTAAAATCATCATAGGATACTCTCTGGAAAAGCTCTATTGTTCCGATAACTTCAGAAGTTATTTTGTCAACGATAACCCATCTGACGAACCACTTGTTATCGTAAGAATAGATCCAGAAATCGATCGCCTTAAGGATCTTCTCCATAGTGTCATAATAGAAGTTATCGCCGTCACAGTTATCGCTGTTAAAGAACGGCAGCGCATTCTTATCACTGTATATCTTCAAAAGGTCTTCCGCATCAGACTTCTGAACATAACGAAGAAGAAATCTGTCGTTCTCAAATTGCGGACAAACATCATATACATTTTCCATCTGGATATCCTCCGGCAGCAGGTATTTATAAGACAGATTATAGAACATTTGTTCTTATTTTTCAAGCGGATTAACTGCTACTGAAATGACAATGATCCAGAGCAAAAAAGTAAAATTTTATATACAAATACGCTCTTTAAGAAGTAAAATATCTCTCACAGGCCTTTGACAGGTTTATTGGAGGACATCATTTTGGATTTTATTCGAAAGATAAATAAAGAAAAGTGTGTGCTTTTGACGACCATTTTATTTGTGGTGGTCATAACTCTGCTGGCCTGGCAGAGCGATGATGCTTATCATGCATATGTTATGGCCAGACATCTTGTTGAGGGACATGGTTTTGTTTACAACATAGGTGAGAGAGCTACAGCCAGTACATGTCCGTTATTTACATTAGTTATTGCATTGGGCTATCTGTTGTTCAGAAATATGTACCTGGTTTCTCTGCTTATCTGCATTCTTTTCTCTTCTTTGGCGTATTTCGTTGTAGTTAAGAATTTCTGCAAAACACCGATCCAGGTCATAGCAGCTTTCTTATCATTTGTTCTCAGTCATTGTTTTATTGCTTATACGACTTCAGGATTAGAGAATTGTATGCTGTTCTTTTTGGCAGCGTTGTTTTTAAAGATCTATATAGGCAAAGAAAAATATAAGGCACGGGACCTTTTTGAATTAGCTGTTCTCTTATCCCTGATCGCAATGACCAGAATGGATATGGTATTGGCATTTGTCCCCGCAATTGTTTTCGGTTATTTATTCAGGAGAGAATCCTGTTCGTTTATTAAAGCCGTTTTAATCGGATTAGCGGGACTTCTGCCTTTTATCTTATGGGAATTATTTGCAACGTTCTATTATGGTTTTCCGTTTCCTAATACTGCCTATGTCAAATTGGGAACGGGTATACCGTTATCTGATTACTTAGTCAGAGGGCAGGAATATTTTTTTGTAACACTTCTATTCGATCCGATAGTTGTGTTGGTACCAATCATTTCCATCTTTCTTGTTGCCATAAAAAAAGACAGGAAGATGATCGCATGTTCCTTGGGCACATTACTGTATATAGGGTATCTTTTCTACATAGGCGGAGACTTCATGGTCGGAAGACTATATACAGTTATATTCTTCATTTCCATAATCGTATTTTTGTGGTTTGTTAACAGCATAAATAACAAAAAAAGATTCGCAGCAGGCTGGCTTTCATTTGCTGTAGTATGCTTTGTTTTATCGATTCTTATCAGACAGGTAACCGTTTTGCCATTACTTCCATATGGCCCGATTGCTGATGAAAGAACATTTTATTTTATTAGGACATGTCTGATTAACAATACCCGTGCATATCTTAAGAACGGAAATTTACTTATATGGAAAACATGGTCGGCAGAAAAGGATGAATATAAACTGAGGGAAGCCGGCGATGATGAGAGATATCTGGTTGATATGGCTTCGGGTATCGTTGTATATGAGTATTCTGATCATTATATGGTCGATAAATATGCATTGGGAGATCCTTTTTTATCCAAGCTTCCGGCCATATATACTCCTGATTGGCGCGTGGGACACATCTATAGAGATATTCCGGCGGGGTATGAGGAAACTGTTAAGCATGATCAGAACATGATCCAGAATAAGAGTTTGAGTGAGTATTATGAAAAAATAAAACTCATTACCAGAGGACCTTTGTTCAGCAAGGATAGAATTAAGGCCATAATTGATATAAATACAGGTAAATACGATTATCTCATCGATGATTATGTGTCTACTCTGGATGAGAATAACAGGCAGATACTATAGGAGGCACAGCCATGAAGAGCCTTGAAGACTATATTACTATCATCAACGATTTCCCGGAGGAAGGCGTCATCTATAGAGACATAACGTCGGTTATTGAGGATTCAGACGGTTTCAGACTGGCTATAGCAGAACTTATAAAGCTTCTGGATGGTGTCGAATTCGACAAGATCGTTGTCCTTGAATCGCGCGGGTTTATCTTCGGTGCTCCTATTGCTTATGAATTGAGAAAACCTATGGTCCTTGTCCGGAAAGCCGGCAAGCTTCCACGCGATACCGTATCACAGACTTATGATCTCGAGTATGGCAGCGCAACGGCCGAGATACATAAGAGTTCGATCAACCCCGGAGACAAGGTTATCCTTATCGACGACCTGATCGCTACCGGAGGAACCCTTCAGGCTGCGGCCAAATTGGTTGGGAAATTGGGTGGAGAGGTCATCAAGGCAGTTGCACTTGTCGAGCTCCGCGGTTTTAATGCCCGAAGCCGCCTTGATTTTGATATTGAAACAGTACTTTCATACGACGGTAAATAACTTCCGGCAATAAAGCTCCTGAACATATCAGGAGCTTTTTACTTGCGCTGTAACGGTTACAGGTAAGGTCTGATATAATTTTGCTGTCAGTAGAAGAGCATGCAGATCATATGGGGAAGGAAATCATCATGTAAATACAAAAACTGTCAGCACTTATCTTATGCATGGCTTTAATCCTCTCTTTTACGGGATGCGGAACGAAAGAAACTTCAGCAGACGTTCCCGTAACAGAGGCTGTCACAGAGTCATCCTCCGCTGCCGCAGCGGACAACAGCGACGATAAATTCGTAAGCGCTTATCCGGCTTTTTTAGTCACTTCACAAAGCCTTCACGACGGCAAATGGGACGAGGCAACCGCCTTTGATGGCAAGAATGTTTCTCCTGAGCTGTCCTGGGAGCCTGTGGAAGGCGCCTCGACCTACGTCATCTACATGATCGACATGGATACCGCTTATATCATTCATTGGAAATCAAGCGGCATTACGGATACGTCACTTCCCGAAGGCTGGGCTCCTTCTTCCGATTATGTCGGACCTCGTCCGTCGTCGGGAGTCACTCATCAGTATAATGTTTACGTTTTCGCTCTTAAGAATCCTGCCGAAAAAGTAAAAGGCAGCATCAGAGTAGTTTCTCCCAAGGCTCCCGAATTCATGGAAGCTTTGAATACGGATGTTAACGGAAATACCGGAAACATAATCGCCGTCGGACGCGTATCGGGTTATTACACTGCAAAATAAACCTCGGATTGCTCCGAGGCTTGGTAAATTTAATTGCGAGATAATATTCGAACTGTTACTTTATTTTTCGCCAACACTTATCCTTCAGAAAAGCGCTTATTTTGCTTATATCTGCACTTTCATAATATGCAACAAGTAACTTTTTAAACTCGGAAACATGTTCCTCTGGAATAACGATCAATCCTAACCCATGTGCAATCATATAGTGATTGGCAAATATTACTGAAGCTCGCTTATTTCCATCTACAAATATCTGAGTCCTCATGCAATACATGCACAAGTCAATTGCTATATCTATTGCATCTTTCCCGGTTTTTAGAATACTACTGATCTGCTCTGATACTTGGGATTCTATGGGAATCGACGGAATGTAATTTGTTCCGCCTATCGTTACCGGTATTCCACGTATTCTTCCGCCATCATAAAAGAAGCCTTCGTTGACCAGTTTTGCTATGTGACACAACAGATAGTAATTACTGTCTGCCCTGATAACATCTTTATCAAGAATAAACTCCCAAGCATGTTTCAGGTTCAATATCTTTTGCACATCATCAGCTGTCATTCCGTTGACCGTTCCATTCTCAATGATCTCTTCGGTCTGTGGAAATGTCGTGGCTACGCCTTCCAAAACTGCCTGATCATAGATGTTGGATTTCATGTTGGCTCTGGCGAAATCCAGATTGATGATTACATCCGCAGATAGTTCTTCTTCTACATATCCGTTTACAGCCAGTTCTTTGTCTATTCTTCGAATTTGCTTTCTTAATTCACGGGCTTCTTTCGTGTTGCGAAGCAACAACTGATACAGATCGTCAGAATATACATCTACGTATGTTGATGTCAGCTTGCCATTTTTTCTTTTTCTGATGTACAGATACTTACCGCTTTTGTTCTCCTTGATCTCCGGACTTCCGTCATATGGAATCAGATTTAAGCGTGCTTGATAATCTGCCTTTTCTTGAAGCAAACGCTGAATAATAGTAAAAGACTGTTCCATAGCAAAACCTCTTTAGGGAACTTTTTATAAGCAAATGGTACAATAAAGTTCCCTAAAACTCAATAGGGGATAATTACAGATCTTTTTCTTCAAATGGTTTGTTCCACGAACCGATCTCAATCAGATTGCCTTCAGGATCAGCGATATAACAAGTCCTCTGACCCCATGGTTCAGTTGTCGGTTCCAAGACCGGTGTAGCACCATGCTCTATTACACGCTTAAATGTATCATCGACTTCTTCAAAAGTGTCTACATAAAGCGCGAGTTCAAAGTGACCATTGAGACCTTTAACATATTCGTATTTATGATCCGTCATCTTCTCAAAGTCTTTTCGGCCAAAGAAAAGAAAAAGCGTACCGTCTTTCACGAGATACACATTTGAAGTATCTTCTGCCTCTTTGATCTCGAATCCCAGGATATCACGATAGAACCTGATCATCCTGCCCATATCTTCAATGAATATACCAAAGCCATCTAATCTCATAGCTATATCCCTTATTCTATAATCTTAAAACATAATTGACCTGAACCATCCTTGATCAAGGTCATTATAACATGCCCTTTTAGGCGTAGTCCCTTAAACTTGTGAGATGGAATGTTGAGTCGACCGGGGCGGATGCAGTCTCTTTATTTATGTTGCAAAGAATGTATATCCACTGTCCCTCGCTTATTGCATCTGAGCC
>JAFYJX010000015.1 GCA_017537905.1 Clostridiales bacterium
GCAGAGACGTATTACTGTACTTATGTAGAGGGCACGCTTCACATGGATTATACGGATCTGCCGCTCTTTGCCCCTTTCCTCGCAAAGATGCTCGGATCAGGTGATGTCGATCACGCATATGTGGCAGATACGGTCAATTCACTTGAAGTAAGATTTTTCGATTGTTATCTTAAGGGAGAAGGACAGTTTACTGTCAATGAATACTATCCGGGAGTTAACTGATGGAAATTAAGATCAGGAAGATCGGCGGCGAAGAACGCGAATATATCGAGATCGGGTGCCATGCAGAAGATGGCAGGGTCAAGTCGATCGTAAGGTTCGTAAAGGGCCTTGACGGCAGCGTCTCAGGCGCCAAGGGCGAGAAACTATATGAGATACCCATCGTGGATATCTTCTACATCGAATCCGTAGATGACCACACGTTTATCTATACGCATAAAGACAGCTTTGAGACAAACTTAAAGCTCTATGAGTTTGAGGATCTCCTTAAGGAAAAAGGTTATCTCAGGATCTCCAAGTCTGTCATCCTGAACATAATGAAGGTCGATTCGATCAAGCCTGCTCTTAACGGCAGATTCTTATGTAAACTCACAAACGGCGAAGACGTAATAATCTCGCGCAAATACGTATCAGAATTCAGGGAATTCATCAGCAGGAGGACAGGGGCATGAGAGAGCATATAAAGAACAACTTAATGAGTTTCTTCATAATAGTAACTCTGGTAAACATTGCAATCTTTGTCTGCGGCATCGTCCTCGCTCCTGATGAGAGCCTCGGTTACACGGCTTTTATCGTGCCGGTCATTGACGGTGTCCTTGGCGTGATCCCCGGCCTTGTCATGTATTCCAAGCGTGAGCTAACGGTTAAGCAGATGATCGTAAGAGACATCATCCAGCTGATATCGATCGAACTTATCATCCTGGTTTTCTCGTTCGGTTTTTCGGGATTTACCAATGTTGATGTTCCAAGGCTCCTGGCAATCATCATTTCGGTAGCCCTCGTCTTTGTCGGGGTGCAGATCATCATGTACCTGTTCGATTTTAAGGCGGCGAAAAAGATGATGGACGACCTTAAAGCATTCCAGAAATCGAATAACTGAAAAAGAGGCTGTCTTAAGTAAGACAGCCTTTAATCTTTACCGTAACGTACTTTCTCGTACTCTTGTCTGAGCGATGAGATCTCTTTGTCGCCGTTTGCGAGAAGTACATTCTCGATCTGTCCCGGAGTGGATGCGCCGGACACCGGAAGACCTTTCCTGATAGCGCGCCTGGTCTTATCGTAGAAACGCTTCCTTACCTGGCGTTCGTAACCTGTTCCGAAGTCATGGGATTTGCCTGAGGACCCGTCATCTTCGGGAGCGATATTTTCGATAGTGTCTATGAGAATGTCATCGTCAGAACTCTCATCCAATCCTGTATTCTTGGGCATATTCTTGATATATGCGCTTATCGTTTTGATGACGATGGCAAGGATCGCAATGATCAGGAGGACGAGAAGCAAGATCGCGACAGCCCTGATAAGCGGATCTTCCTCAGAAACTTCCGCAGCGTCCTCAGTCAGGTCTTCGATCTCCTGCAGATCCAGATCGACATAATCATCTGAGATTTTCAGCTGTGATATCAGGAAGAATATGCCTCCCAGGATCGCCCTTGCAGCGGTCAAAAGGAGATTGTTCAATGCCGAATAAGGGAAGAAGAACAGCATAAATACCGCGAGTGCGAAGAGTGCGATTATGAAAAATACTGTCTTGTGATTCTGCTTTTTCAGGAGCGCTGAAGTCTTCGATTCTTTGCGGATCGAATGATGGTATCTGCTCTCGAACACAGCAATCTGGCGCATTACGAGGAAGAGCAATGCGATGACCATCGCATTTAAGAACAGGTTTTGTGTAAACCTGACTCTTGCTTCTGCGAGCTCATTGAGCCTGTTGATTCGCGCGATAACATTCTCATCAGTAAATGATGGAGTTGCATATACCTTGTCGACCTTGTCCTGATAGGTGCTGTTCTCGAGCGCCAGCAGTATATATCCGACTACATGAATGATAGCCGGGAAAGCGATAAACTCTGAATCGCTCGCGGTGTAAACGGGCTTGATGCGGTAGCTGATTGAGAAAACGGTGAGCGCAGTAAGAGCCAGGAACAGATAGTTCCTGTTGGGTGCTATCGCTCCGAATTGCAGGGCCGGAATCCTCAATGCAACAAAGTAAAAGACAGCCGATACAGCCAGATGGAGTATTACGATCAGGATAATGTTATTTATCTTGCTCCTTCTGATAAATGTATGAGCAACTGCAACGATCAATAATGAATACGGCGGTATCGCACCGATCTGTATGTCAGCGAGATACATCTGAACGAATATCATTACCGTCAGTATCGTGATCGCAGAAATGAGCGACATCAGGAGCTCCGAGAAGAAACTGTCTTGATAGGTGCTGAGATTAGTGCTGTTCTCTTGTGAAGATGCCTTGCGCTTGAATATATTAGTCATGGCCGAGCACCTCCCATCTCATGTAAGAAGATGTGAGCGCAGGGTCGACATTAACTGCAGGAGATGCCTTGTAGCACGGCATGAGCCAGTTAAGTGACGGACGGCGCAGCTTCATTTCAGCTAACTGCTTTTGGAAGTTATCGGAGAAATGAGGCGAGATCACGATAATGAAGTCGTCCTGATCAGTCGAAGGAATGTACTTTTCGAGTATTTCTGCAAAATCCGATGCGCGCTTCGTAAGGTCGATCCTGGCAAGCTGGATAGCGCGGTCTTCGAGTGTAGCAGAGCCCAAGTCGGTCTCGGAGATTACAGGCTGTCCGGAAATGGTATCCAGGCCGTTCGTGTAGATTGCAGCAGGGATGTTAAGCTCTGCAAGATCTCTTAAATATGTGTATGTCAGGCTGATCGATTTCTCGAGAAGTGTCGTGGAACGCTTCGGATTATAGTAATCGAGATTTACGAAAACATGGACTTTCTGAGTGCACGTTGAAGCATTCTGATTGACCATCAGATCGCCGGTCCTGGCGCTTGCTTTCCAGTTGATGCTCTTCATCGGATCGTGAGGTGTGTATTCTCTTATGCCGGCCAGAGAGAACGGGTCTGTAAGAAGTGTCCTTCTGCACTGGAGTTCGCTCAAAGTAACTGATGTAAGCATCTTCATGAGATCGGAATCGATCGTCTCGGGAAGAACCGTGAGGCTTGAATCGGCAGGGAAATCCCTGGTTAACCTGGTAGTAAGAAACAGGTCTGATGTAGTGATGCCGATCCTCGGGAGCACATAGTAGCCGCGCTTGGTGCACTGGGCCTTGATTCGGCGGGTGTGCTTGGAAAAAGGCTTTACCGTGAGCATGTCTTCCCTGTAGAGATGGTCAGACATGGAAGTGTTCGTCATGTCGTAGAACTTGATGGCGCGCGGGACTTCCATCTTGAGGATTATGAACGGAAGCGGCAGACGCTTTTTGTTCTCGGCAACTTCGATGAGTTCGACATCATCGCCGCATTCTGCGACACGCTTCGAGAAATCGACCTTAAGGTTAAGGCGGTCAAGCGCATGCAGACGGTAGTAGATGCTCTCTGCTACAAACAATGCAATGAAAATGAATATCAGTACGAACAGTTCCATTCTAAAAAAGTCTTACTTGTTGAAATCTTCTGTAGGGCAGGGGATCGTGTTAAGAAGCCTTGTGATAATGGCAGCAGCGGTGTCGCGCTTGGACATGAACTTGCCGTCGGAAGATACCGATCTCTGTGAGCGGATCGTAAGACGGTGCGCGAGGACAGGAACAGCGAGTTCCTTGAAATCGTCGGGAATGCAGTTCTCGCGGCCTCTTACAAATGCCAGAGCCTTGGCTGCGGCAACGAATGCAAGAAGCGCACGGGGGCTTGCACCTACGTCGATCTCTGAAGATTCTCTTGTTGCTTCAACGATCTTAGCAGCGTAGTCGTAGAGCAGGTCTGAAACGTATATATTCTTAACCTTTTCCTGCATGGAGAAGATCTCGTCCTTTGTAGTTACGGAGGAGAGATTCTCGAGCGGGTCTTCTGTCGCAAATCTCTTGAGAATGGAGATGCTCTCATCGTGCGTGGGATAGTCCATCTTAAGCATCATGAGGAAACGGTCGAGCTGTGCTTCCGGAAGCGGGAAAGTACCCTGTGATTCAACAGGGTTCTGGGTAGCGATTACGAGGAAAGGAAGATCCAGTTTTCTGGTGTCGCCGTCTACTGTTACCTGTTTTTCTTCCATGCACTCGAGAAGGCTCGACTGGGTCCTTGCCGTAGCTCTGTTGATCTCGTCAGCAAGAAGGATATTTGTAAAAAGAGGTCCCTTACGGAATATGAATTTGTTTGCCTCGCGGTCGAAATAGTTGATGCCCGTAAGGTCTGAAGGCAGAAGGTCTATCGTAAACTGGACACGCTTGAAATCAAGGTCCAATGACTGCGCCAGAGCCTTGGCTGTTTTGGTCTTGCCCGTGCCGGGAACGTCCTCTAACAGAACGTGGCCTCCGACGAGAAGAGATACGAGCAGGAGTTCAATCTGCTTATCCTTGCCGACAATGACCTTGTTTACATTTCCAATGAGCTTTTCAGAGAACGAATTCATAACAATATCCTTTCTGACATCAAAGTGTATGCATTACTTCTAATAATTATACAGACTTTAGTTTGAAAGAATATGGGAGATATTCGAGAAGAATACCTTATAAACTATGAAGGCAGCTTCAGATGGTATAATGTGAGACAGATTTGAACAGGGGAAAACGATCATGAAAGTATTTATTGTTTACTGCCATCCGTCTGAAGATTCATTCACGAAGAACATCCGCGATGCTTTTATAAAGGGCATTACAGACAGCGGAAACGAATATATCATCTCTGACCTCTACAAGATGGATTTCAAGGCTGACATCACGGAGCAGTAGTATTTAAGGGATGCAAACTACGAGAATACGCCTTTTACGGAAGAAGACGTTCTCGCTGAACATGAGAAGATCAATTCGGCAGATGCCATTGCTTTTATCTATCCGGTCTTCTGGACTGAAGCACCGGCTAAACTCGTCGGTTGGTTTGACAGGGTATGGACCTACGGATTTGCTTATGGCGATAAGAAAATGAAGATGATGGACAAGGCCATGGTCCTCTGTTCCGCCGGAAATCCCATAGAGAAACTCGAGCAGTTCGGACTCCTGGCGAGCATGAAGAAAGTCATGTTTGGCGACAGACTCTTTAACCGCGCAAAGCAGATGGAATTCGTTGTTTTCGACGGCACATCCAGAGAAAAGGAAACACGCGAAGGCAACTGGGACAGCAACCTCGAAAAGGCCTATGAGAAGGGTAAGAATTTCTTCGCTGAAGCTGAGGAAGTATTCACGGTTGATGACAAGATATTCACTGCGGTTGAGAATTCCGATTCAGGCGAAGTGTCTGACCAGACGATCTTCTGCTACCACCAGAAGGGCAATGTCATCTGGGCCGAATATTCGGGCGGCTCTATTGTTAAGGGCTTCCTTATCGGAACCATGGATGAGAACAACAACCTCCATTTTAACTACCAGCACATGAACACAGACGGCAATTTAAGGACCGGTTCTTGTGATTCCGCTCCGCAGATCGAGAACGGCAAGCTCCGTTTCAACGAGAAATGGAAGTGGACGATGGGCGAAGAAGGGACTTCAGTTATCGAGGAGATCTGATCAAAAAGGTGTCGTGTGATTGAATAGTTCTCCGGATTGATATATTATCGCTAGGAAGTCTTCTATAAGGCTTCCTATTTTATTAGTTATGGGCCGGACAGGGAAATATAGGATATGAATTCGAGAAAACTTACAGCTTATCTGCTTTTGGCATCGCTGACAGCGACGCTTTTCACAGGATGCAAAGGTGAGGAACCGGTTACTACCATTCCTACCACAGAAACTACCGTCGCTACTACCACGGAGTCTTCTGAGACGACTCCTGAAACGACGGCAAAGGTTACAAGAACGGCAGAAGAATATAAGCAGGCAGGCGTTAACGAACTTAATTCTGTTCCGATCCTCATGTATCACAGGATCTACAACATGAAGAATTCCGAGACAGAATATAAGGGCGGCAACGTTGATAAGGACGGATACAACAGAACGTCGGAGGCTTTCGAAGCGGATCTTAGGAGCTTCTACGAGCAGGGTTACCGCATGATGAGACTGACGGATTTTGTTGACGGCAATATCAATGTGCCGTTCGGATACAGCCCTGTTATCCTTACTTTCGATGACGGTATCAGGGATGTCGTTCTCGAGGGATGGAATGACGACGGTTCGCCCAGGTTCGATCCGGGCTGCGCTATCGCGGTCTTAGAAAAGATCAAGGCTGAATATCCCGATTACAACGTCACGGCCACATTCTTCCTGAATTACAAGCTTTTCTGCAACAAGGAAGAGGACGACAAGAAGCTTTTGAAGTGGATGGTCGATCACGGTTATGACATCGGCAACCACACATACAGCCATGTCAAGCTCGGCGACATGAAGGCTGAGGAGATCGAGAAGGAAGTAGGGCATATGTATAAGCTTCTCGATTCGATAATTCCGGGGCAGTATGTAAATATCGTTGCGCTTCCTTACGGTTCTCCTGAAAAGATAACTGATGACAAGACCCAGTATCAGAAGATCTTATCTGGAACTTATGAGGGCTTTAACTATACGACGAAGGCTACGCTCCTTTGCGCATGGACAAGGTCATATTCTCCATTTGTAAGAGACTACAACAAGACTGCTATAAGACGTATCAGAGCTTACGATAACGGTGGAGTTTATTGGGATATCGAAGATAACTTTAAGCAGCTCAATAACGGCAAGAGATACATCTCCGACGGCGATCCTGACACTATCGTGTATCCTGCGGAGGACAACGCAAGCGGCACTTGGCTTAAGGAGACTTACGGTCACCAGGCGATTCCTTACTAAGGAGGATTAACACTTATGGGCAAGAAAAAGAAGCGTAGTTTAAAGGAATATAATTTGTTGAAGATAGCGTTCATGGCTGCTGCCGTGGTTTGCTGCCTTGTTGTCTTTATGCCTATCTATAACTTGGGTGGAGTCGGCGTTGTGCTTAATATCATGGATGAATACTACACACCGGCAACTCTTATGCCGACTTCTTATGGCGTCGTAATGCTTATCTCGGCTGTTGCGGTCTGCGCATTATGCGTAATGAATGTTAAGATCGGTTATGTCATTGCTACGATCGTAAATGTTGTATCTTCAGTATGGGGTTTAAGTGTATTTGTGATCACTGCCAATTCGGACCCTTATAAGTTGTTTGAACTGGTCGGAACGCCCATGAATCACTACAGTATCACTGAAGCAAATCCCGGATACGGCTTTTATGTGCTGATCATATTTGAATTCATACTGTTAGCATTGATGATAGTTAATTTCATAAGCAAAGAAGACGGCTTTATCCGTGAAGATGACTGATTATCTGTTTGTCCTTTGACCTCTAAAATGCTACAATCGCGTGTGGAATTAAGAGGTTTGAGGTGTTTTGTTTATGAACAAGTTCCTAAAAGCTATCATAGGCGCTTTCTGTACGATATCCGTATTATTTACCGGAGTTACCGTTTTTGCGGCTGATGACAGAAAGACTCCTTCGGGAACCGGATACGAAGATATCGGTGCTGCTATCGAGAAGTGGGCTTCTGATAATCCCAATGATTATGTTTCTATAGTAACCGCCGTCTTTGACAAGGATGAAATGATCTACGAGGGCGCTTTCGGCCAGGTAGACCGCGAGAATAATGTGGCCTGCACGACCGATTCCGTATTCGAATGGGGCAGCGTTACCAAGCTTACGGTATGGGTAAGCGTCATGCAGCTTTATGAGCAGGGCAGGATCGACCTTAATGCCGATGTCAGGACATATCTGCCTGACGGATTCTTGCAAAATCTTAAGTATGATGACCCTGTAACAATGTTAAATCTCATGAATCACGATGCCGGATGGGGTGAATGCACGTGGAATCTCCAGGTCGAGAACTCTTCTGAAGTCGTTCCGTTAGGAGAAGCTCTTAAGGCCACGGAACCTCCTCAGATCTACCGTCCGGGCGAAGTCTGTTCATACTCCAACTGGGGTGCCGCGCTCGCAGGATATGTTGTGGAGTGCATCACGGGACAGTCTTTTGCTGATTATGTACATCAGAATATTTTCGAGCCCTTGGGAATGGAACACACAGCGCTCCTTCCTGATCACAGCGACAATGCATGGGTTAAGGAGAAGAGGTCAGAGCTCTATTCTTATAATTTCGACGGCTCGAAATGGAATAACAACGGCCAGGAACTCGTCTATATCAATCTCTATCCTGCAGGAGCTGCTACAGGCACTATAGGCGATATGGCCAGATTTGCTCAGAGCTTTGTAAGGGAAGACCATCCGCTGTTCCTGAAGAAGGAGACATTGGACCTCCTCTTATCACCATCAGCTTATCTTGGTGACACGGATATTGTTAACTGCTGTCACGGACTTTGGGTAGACACATTTGAGAACTGCACCGTTATAGGCCACGACGGCGGCACAAACTGCTGCAGTTCAAGCCTCAAGTTCGATGTTAAGTCAGGTGTCGGCGTAGTAGCCATGACATCGTCCGGCGGCAGGGGAAGCATTGTAAAGGCTGTTTTCGGAGAGCCTTCTGTTTCTGATATGAGTGCTTATGAGGGAACGGTTACTAACCCGGGAAGCCTTGCGGGCGTATATGCGGGCTGCAGATCCATCCGCCACGGATTCTTTAAGATCTACGGTATGATCAGCATGCTTCCCGCCACTTATTCAGGTGATAACACTTACAGTGCAGGCGGTGTTGCAACGATCCGCCAGATATCCGACAACGTCTGTGTGCTGGATCAGAGCGCATCCTATCCTGCATATGTATATAAGACATCTGACGGCATTCAGATATTCACGCTCGGCTCACAGAGCTTCGCGCTCGATAACACGATAGTGCCGACGCTGGTTCTTACAGCGATCTTCATCATTATGTGTATCGTTGGCGCATTTATGCTGATAGGAAAGCTTATAAGCCTTATCGGCAGGAAGCTTGAGCCTTATAAGGGCCTGCTCCTTATTACAATTACGCAGCTGATAAGACCTGTGGTCTTCATGCCAATACTGGCGCTCCTTACTTCTTATTCCACTCTCTACGGTATTACCCGTCAGCAGGGTTATGTGGTATTCGGAGTTGAAGCTGCCTGTATGGCTGTATTTGCGGCAACGCTTATTTCTTCAGCCTTCTGGCTCTTCTCGAAGAACGAAGAGTGCGGACCGAAGTGGAAATACATCATGAGCATTTTAGGCAATGGCGTATCGATCGCCATGATGCTCATGTTAGAGCTCCTTAATATCTGGGGCATCTGATATTTTGAACTGAGAGGATAAATATGGAACTTTGGGATCTTTACGACATAAACTGCAATAAGACCGGAGAGACCTGGGAAAGAAAGCGCGGAAACTTTACTGATATCCCTGACGGAAGGTATCATCTGGTAGCTGATATCCTTGTTGTGCATAAGGACGGCACTTTCCTCCTGACCAAAAGGGACCCGCGCAAGGATTTTCTCCCCGGATACTGGGAACCGGGTGCAGGCGGCGCCGCACAGCTGGGTGAGAGTCCGGAAGAGTGTGCCGAGAGGGAGCTTTTCGAAGAGACGGGACTTAAGGCAGATAGCATTGAGTTTGCCGGAAAGACCGTAAGTGAGTACTATCACAGCATCTACTATTCCTATGTTGCAGTAGTAAGTGCGGCCAAGGATTCTGTCGTCCTTCAGGAAGGCGAGACAACCGAATATAAATGGGTCGACGTGGAAGGCTTCAAAGAATATATGAAGTCAGATCTCTCCATGAAAGATCACATCAAACGTTACGGGGAATATTTCGAAAAGCTCTTTGCCGAAAACTAAAGAAAATTTAATGCCGGTTGGTGCCCCGTTCTGATTGACGAACACCCCGGCATTATGTATAATTCCCGTTGTTTTAATAAAAACATAATATACCAAGCATAGACGATGTTTATCAGAGTCTTAGGTGATTTACGGACCACTCCTTAACGGAGTCAAGGCCATACGGACAGCCGGGTCCACTGCCGATGATCGGTATTTCCGATCTATTGATTGAGTTAAAAGCTCAGTTTTATAAGTTGGTTACTTTATAACCGAAATGCGTAATCTTACGCAAACTTGTGAAATGGTCAATAAGAGTAGTAAAAGTAGTATTGCTATATAGACTCTATATGTTGGGTATCAGCCATACAGGTGTTTTTTACACCTATATGGGGATAAACGAAAAGCATAGTGATTTAAGCGCAAGTTGTGTAATTACAGCTTGCGTTTTTTGTTATGAGGTGGTGTATGGAAAAAACAGATTTGGATCAGAAGAGAGCGCCGATCTACGAGGCTCTCGAAAGATTCCGCGAGATGAGAGTCGTTCCTTTCGACGTGCCAGGACATAAGCACGGCAAGGGCAACCCTGAGCTCACAGCGTTTTTGGGTGAGAAGTGTGTCGGCGTTGACGTCAACAGCATGAAACCTCTGGATAACCTCTGCCATCCGGTATCGGTAATCCACGATGCCGAGCTTCTCGCGGCAGATGCATTCGGAGCAAGCCACGCTTTCCTTATGGTAGGCGGCACGACGAGCTCTGTGCAGAGCATGGTTCTCTCATGCTGCAAGCAGGGAGATAAGATAATCCTGCCCAGAAACGTTCACAGGAGCGTTATCAACTCTCTTGTCCTCTGCGGTGCTATCCCTGTATACGTTAACCCTGACGTTGACAGACGTCTCGGTATTTCCCTCGGCATGAGCCGCGACAAGGTTAAGAAAGCTATTGAAGAGAACCCCGATGCAGTTGCGGTTCTGGTCAATAACCCCACATATTACGGTATCTGCAGTGACATCAGGGCAATCGTTAAGATGGCTCACGATGCGGGAATGCTCTGTCTTGCCGACGAAGCGCACGGAACGCACTTCTATTTCGGCGAGAACATGCCTGTATCAGCAATGCGCGCAGGCGCCGATATGGCAGCCGTTTCAATGCATAAGTCAGGCGGAAGCCTTACGCAGTCAAGCCTCCTTCTCATCGGTGAGAATGTAAGCGAGAGACACGTGCGCCAGATCATTAACCTTACACAGACGACATCGGGCAGCTATCTTCTCATGTCGAGCCTGGATATCAGCAGAAGAAACCTCGCGCTTCGCGGCAAAGAGGTTTTCCGTAAAGTTGTTGAGATGGCTGAATATGCCAGGGAAGAGATCAACGCTATCGGAGGCTACTACGCATACGGCAGAGAGCTTATAAACGGCGATTCCATTTTTGATTTTGACCCTACAAAGCTCAGTGTCCACACAAGAGATATCGGCCTTGCGGGTATCGAAGTCTACGACATCTTAAGAGACGAGTACGACATCCAGATCGAGTTCGGTGATATCGGAAATATCTTAGCTTACCTCTCGATCGGCGACAGAATGCAGGAATTAGAGAGACTCGTAAGCGCTCTGGCTGAGATCAGAAGAAGATACAAGAAAGATCCTGACGGCCTGATGAGCCAGGAATATATCGATCCTGAAGTCGTCTGCAGCCCGCAGGAAGCTTTCTATTCAAACAAGAAGAGCGTTCCGATCGAAGAGAGCGTCGGACATGTCTGCAGCGAATTCGTTATGTGCTATCCGCCGGGAATCCCGATACTCGCTCCGGGCGAGAGGATCACATCCGGCATTCTGGATTACATCCTTTACGCAAAAGAGAAGGGATGTTCCATGACCGGTTCCGAAGATCCGGACATCAATAATCTTAACGTTCTGATATAAGGAGGACCCGCGTATGAATCTATGGTTCAGTGAATACCATGCACCTGACGTGCGCCACAGCCTCAGAGTCACAAGGCATCTTTATTCGTGCAAGAGCGATTACCAGCAGATCGATATTTTCGATACGCCCGAATTCGGTAAGGTATTGGCTCTGGACGGAGATGTAATGCTGACCGAGCGTGATGAGTTCATCTACAATGAGATGATCACGCATATCCCTATGTCCGTTCATCCCAATGTTCAGGACGTTCTGGTCATCGGTGCAGGAGACGGCGGTGTTGTTAAGGAACTTACGAGATATGAGAGCGTAAAGAGGATCGATCTTGTTGAGATGGATCCCCAGGTTATCGAAGCATGCCGCACCTATCTTCCCGAGAATGCCTGCAAGCTTGATGACTCGCGTGTGCATATCTATTTTGATAACGCGTTGAGATTTATCAGAAGATCCAGCGAAGAATACGATCTCATAATCGTTGACTCCAACGATCCTTTCGGACCTTCTGAAGGATATTTCACCAGAGAGTTTTACGGCATCTGCTATAACGCTTTAAGAAGTGACGGCATCATGGTAAACCAGCAGGGGAGCCCGTTCTATAAGCACGATGCCGAAGCAATGCAGAGAAGCCACAAGAGGATCGTAAATACTTTCCCGATAAGCCGAGTATATCAGGCGCATATCCCGACATATGCAGCAGGTTACTGGCTGTTCGGTTTTGCGAGCAAGAAGTATCACCCTATAAACGACTTCGACGAAGAAAGATGGAAGAGCCTGCACCTCAGCACGAAGTACTACACGACAAAGCTTCACATAGGCTCATTCTATCTGCCGGCATACCTCGAGAAGATGCTGATGGAGGTGGAGTGATGAACAAAAATGTTGAGACCTTTATCGGCTGTGACTGCGATTATTCCGAAGCAGATATCGTTCTGTTCGGCGCACCTTTTGATTCCACGACGAGCTTTCGTCCGGGCGCGAGATTCGGCAGCGCCGCAATCCGCCACGAGAGCTTTGGAATAGAGACTTACAGCCCCTATCAGAATAAGGATCTTACAGATAAGAAAGTCTTCGACTGCGGTGATCTCGAATTAAGTTTCGGTTCTCCCGAAGCTGCTCTTTCTGATATCGAAAAGCAGTCCGAAAAGATCTTATCTGACGGCAAGCTCCCGATCCTTATCGGAGGCGAACACCTTGTAACATTGGGTTCTGTAAGAGCAGTTTTTGCGAAGTATCCTGACATGCACATCATTCATTTCGATGCGCACGCAGATCTCAGAGACGATTATCTCGGTGTTAACTTGAGCCATGCCTGCGTTCTCAGAAGATGCTATGACTTAGTAGGTGACGGAAAGATCCACCAGTTCTGCATCAGGAGCGGTGACAGGGAAGAATTTGCATTCGCAAAAGAGCATACGGACATGCACAAATTCAATTTCGACGGATTACAGGAAGTTGTTGCCGAGCTTGCGAAAAACAACATTCCCGTATATTTCACGATCGATCTTGACTGCATGGATCCGTCAGTTTTCTGCGGAACCGGAACACCTGAAGCAGGCGGCGTAAGCTTTACTGATTTGCTTAACGCGATATTGACTGTTTCGAAGACAAATATCGTTGCAGCAGACATCAACGAGCTTGCACCAATGCTCGATAACAGCGGCGCTTCAACTGCAGTTGCCTGCAAGGTTTTAAGAGAATTGATTCTTTCAATAAATTCATAAAGTAAGGAGATTAAGAAATGAGCAGAGTATTAGTTATCGGATGTGGCGGAGTAGCCAATGTAGCTATCAGAAAGTGCTGTCAGGCAGATGACGTATTTACGGAACTCTGTATTGCCAGCCGCACAAAGTCCAAGTGCGATGCGCTCGCAGAAGCACTTAAGGGCAAGACAAAGACAGTTGTAACAACTGCACAGGTCGACGCTGACAAGGTCGACGAACTTGTTGACCTTATTAATTCTTACAAGCCTGATCTGGTAATGAACATCGCGCTTCCTTACCAGGATCTTACGATCATGGACGCATGCCTTATCTGCGGCGTCAATTACATGGATACAGCAAATTATGAGCCTGAAGATACTGACGATCCCGAATGGAGAGAGATTTACGAGAAGAGATGCAAGGAGAAGGGATTCTCTGCTTACTTCGACTACAGCTGGCAGTGGGCTTATAAAGAGAAGTTCGAGAATGCAGGACTTACTGCGCTCTTAGGCTGCGGCTTCGATCCCGGCGTAACACAGGCATACTGCGCTTATGCAAAGAAGCATGAATTCGATACGATCGACACGATCGATATCTTAGACTGCAACGGCGGCGATCACGGCTATGCATTCGCAACCAATTTCAACCCTGAAGTTAACCTCCGTGAAGTTTCCGCACCGGGCAGCTATATTGAGAACGGCAAGTGGGTAGAGATCCCTGCAATGAGCATCAAGAGAGAATATGATTTCGACCAGGTCGGCCAGAAGGATATGTACCTTCTCCATCACGAGGAACTGGAATCTCTCGCAGTAAACATTCCTGAAGTTAAGAGACTTCGTTTCTTCATGACTTTCGGACAGAGCTATCTTACACATATGAAGTGTCTCGAGAATGTCGGAATGCTCTCTACAACACCCGTAAATTTCGAAGGCCACGAGATCGTACCTATCAAGTTCCTCAAGGCGCTCCTGCCTGACCCTGCAAGCCTCGGTCCCCGTACACACGGCAAGACAAATATCGGCTGCATCTTCACAGGCAAGAAGGACGGCAAGGACAAGACATATTACATCTACAACGTATGCGACCATCAGGAATGCTACAAGGAAGTTGAGAGCCAGGCGATCAGCTACACGACAGGCGTTCCTGCAATGTGCGGCGCGCTCATGCTCCTTACAGGCAAGTGGACTGAGAAGGGCGTTCACACAGTAGAAGAATTCGATCCTGATCCGTTCCTCGACGCACTCGACAAGTACGGACTTCCCAGAAGCGAGAGTTTCAACCCTGTATTGGTTGATTGATGACTATGAACGAGATATTCGATGGGCTCACAGCTGTATTAGGCGGCGAAAACATCAAGGGATTGAAAACACCTTGTTATGTTATCGATGAAAAGAAGCTTCTGCATAACGCAGAGGTCTTATCATCGGTCATGTCCAAAACAGGCTGCAAGATCCTTTTGGCACAGAAGGCGTTCTCCAATTACGACTTCTATCCTCTGCTGGCAGATTATATTTCCGGCACTGAAGCGAGTGGCCTTTATGAAGCGCGCCTCGGCAGAGAAGAGATGCCCGGAGGCGAGGTCCATGTGTTCAGTGCTGCATACCGTGATGACGAGATGGATGAGATCATTTCATATGCTGATCACATCGTTTTCAATTCTGTTTGCCAGCTGAAAAAGTTCGGCCCTGCTGCAAAGAAAGCAGGAAGGAGCATTGGCCTTCGTATCAATCCCGAATGCTCGACACAGGAAGGTCACGAGATCTACGATCCCTGCGCAAAGGGCAGCCGTCTGGGAGTAACGCGAAACGTATGGGACAAGGAGATGACGCCTGAAGCATTTGAACTTTTGGACGGACTTCATTTCCATACACTCTGCGAGCAGAATTCAGATGCGTTAGAGATAACTCTTCGCGCAGTCGAGGAGAAATTTGGAGACGTCCTTCCAAAAATGAAATGGCTCAATATGGGCGGCGGACATCACATAACAAAAGCTGATTATGATGTGGAAACTCTCGAGAGGCTGATTGTATATTCAAAAGAAAAATGGGATGTCCAGGTCTATCTCGAACCCGGCGAAGCAGTTGCGATAAACGCAGGTTATCTTATGACCCGCGTGCTTGATATCGTCGAGAATTCTGATGAGAAGATCGCAATCCTCGATTCGAGTGCTGCATGCCATATGCCTGATGTTATCGAGATGCCATACACACCGCCGCTTTTAAATGCTGCAAGCGATAACTCTAAGGCATATCGTTACAGGCTCGCTGGCCCCACATGCCTCTCTGGTGATGTGATCGGTGATTACAGTTTCGATAACGAATTGAAGAGTGGCGATATGCTTATCTTCGGAGACATGGCGATCTATACGACGGTTAAGAATAATACATTTAACGGCATGCCGCTGCCTGACATCTATAAGCTGACATCTGACGGCGAATTCGAAAAGATCACTAACTTCGGTTATTCCGATTTTAAGCGCAGGCTCGGAAGAGACTGAACATCAATAGAAATTACTGAATAAAAGAAGACGGCCTGAATCGATCAGGCCGTCTTTTGTTTAATCCTGGGTAGTGACGCGACTCGCAAAATTCAGCGTGACTGACTGTATGAAGTAATAATTATCCTCTAGTTCTTTGGCTATCTTCATAAGCTCATCGTATGTCATGTCGCGTTTAAATTCGATTTGAAAGTCACTCGTTATTTCGATATATCCAACTATCTCGGCGCCTATTTCTTCACATATCTTTTGTATCTTTTCTTTGTCGTTAGGAGTTCCCATATTGCAGCTTATCAGAAGCTGGTTCTTAACATACGTGTAGCCGGTTTTCTCATCAGTAACAATGTCGTTTGCTTCCGGTTCCTTGAAATAAATATCACTGGTGGTTTCCGGTGTGGTTTGCTCGGCTTCGTAACCAAGGAGATAATGCTTCCGTTCCGCTTTATTGGAACATGTGATCGATACATCTTCACCGGGTCCTGGATAGAAGTCAACTCTGAATGTTATGTCTTTGCCGGACTTATATTCTGAATACGAGCGGCTTCCGGGTTTGTTATCTTTCGGAAGCAAAGAATCATCAGGATCACCAAAAGTATTTGTGAGTTCTTTTTCGATCATCGAATAGTATGAACGAAGATCTTCGGTTGTGTAATCAAACGGCTTCAGGGAATTATCATGCTGGGAATTGGAGCAAACAAATTCTACCGTATGAACGTTGCCGTGTTCCTGATTTGCAGTGAATATAAACCTGTTGAAAGACAGCTCTCCCGATGTGACCTTCATGTAGTAATAGTAGTGGTAGAGGTTCTCGCCTTTCGGGTCTTCCACATAACTGGTTTCCATTCCCATATAATCTTTTTCGAATGCCTGTTTGAAGTACTCTTCGACCAATGCAACGGCATATACTACTTTCTTGCCTGTGAGGCTCTGCATCAACTCGCAGAGATCCGCAATTTGTCCATCACCATAGTCTGGTACTTCGGTAACGCTTGTAGTTCCGTTCGTTTCGTCATTGGAAGTTCCCGTTGTGTCAGCAGTGGTTACGGCCGTAGTCTCTGATACCGTCTCGCTTGTTAAAGACTCTGTAGTCGCCGGCTCTGACTGACCGCTACACGCAACAGCCGACAAAATAGTTGTAAAAGTGAGTAGAACAGCTATTACCTTTTTCATATTATTATCCCCCTGATAATTCAGATTATACTATCGATAAGTTGCTATTTCATATACAAGAATAGCATCCGTGAGGTCATTGAATTGCAAGTTGGCATGCTATAATGTGAACGTTGGTGATGGCTTTCCAGATAGTTGAAGAAGGGGATCTAAAGTATGCGCGGCATTTTCCGTATTATCTTTTTCGCGTTCCGCAGGCCGAAGATGGCATTGTTTATGGGCGGCATAATTTTTATGTTTTTTGCAGTCTTCTTGTTATTCTTCGGTGTCCAATATGTTATTGGTGATCTCAATACTGTTGATCTGAATTATCCGACATATGATCTGGGTGCCGTAAAGACTTTCGGTCATGTTGCAGGTTATACATCTAATGCTTGGGGGCATTTCTCGGTAAAGAGTTCTGATTCAGGTTATCTCTATTACTATTTCATTCCGCAGTTCGATAACGATGCCAATCCGAAATCCATAAAGAAGATGATCGTTATCAGAGTTGATTCCGAAGATTCGAAAAAATGGAATGCACTCTCTGACTATACGCAGAAGAGATTTGCACATACTATTTCAACCCCGCCGGAGCCAATGCATGTTGACGGTTACGCTTACGAGATGAATTATGATTTCAGGGAACAATGCCTGCAGGGTTTACAGAAAAATGGTTTCAGCTATGCTGAAGCACAGGAAATATTAGTTCCATATACGATTGCGAACGATGCGAAATCTAAATATTCGACACTCTCTGGCGGAGGCGCCTGTGTCTTTGCTGCAATCATTTGCTTTGGTATATGGATCAGCAAAGGAGCAAATTTCAGAGACTAATTATGAGTATTACAACAAAACAGTTCCAGAAATTCACAGACCTTAACCTCGTCTGGGATTTTCTGGTGGACATTTATGAATTCAAAAAAGATAACGGGGTGGCTGCCCCGTTTTTCGAGCACGCGATCAATGCTTCATGGATGGATTCGTCCTATTCTTATCTAGACAGACTGTGGTTTGATGGTGATAAGGTCGTTGCATTCGTTTTCAGTGAAGCACCTGTGACTGACATCTATTTCAATGTGCGTCCGGGGTATGAATATCTTGCTGATGAGCTTATCGATTATGCTATCACAACTATGCCCAACTTCGATAATGAGCAGCAGCTGATTCTATTCGGAGGGCAGGATTATCTTAAGAAAGCGGCCGAAAAGCGCGGCTTCAAGATGGTTTTTGAGTATGAAGACCGCGTCTTCGATTTCGAGAATGAACTGAACTACGAGCTGCCGGAAGGATATCACTTTGTCGAACAGGAAGAGATCGACGCATTAAAGCTCTCGAAGCTTTGCTGGTACGGATTCGGTCACGGCGAAAAGGGTGAGTTCAAAGATTACGATAAGTACGATGACTCGCTTGACTGGACACCAGCCAAATCCCATAAGGATATCGTCGGTGACTTCATAGCCCCGCTCCCTCATTCGACTCAGGAATATTCAATCGTAATTGCCGATGAGAATGAAGAGTATGTCTGCTTTTCAGGCATGTGGTGGGTACCTGAGAATAAGCTCGCTTACATGGAGCCTCTCTGCACATCGCCAGAGCACCGCCGCAAAGGACTCGCTGCAGCTGCCCTCACAAAGCATTACCGCAGGATGAAAGCTCTCGGTGCCACGCACATGACAGGCGGCGGAGATCCATTCTATGAGAAGATCGGTTACGGAAACGGTTTCCACTGGACGTTCTGGAAGCAGCAGTAACGGATAGCTGAATGGTATAATGTGACTGCCTGGGAATTATCCCGGGCAGTTATTTTTTGATTCGAGGATAACAGATGCTTAAATACGTTGATTACATTTCACCTGAGGAATATATGGAATTAAGAAGACTCGTCGGCTGGATGGAGTTCCCCCTCGAGGAAGCCAGAAACTGCGTTGAGAACGCATACATGGTCCTTTGTGTCAGGGACGAAGAAGATAAAGCGATTGGAGTTGTCAGGCTCTTGTGGGACGGCGGCTATGTTGCTTTCTTATCCGATGTTATAGTCATTCCCAAGTATCAGGGTCAGGGGATCGGAAGGACGCTTGTTGAAGCGGTCATAAAGAGAATAAAGGACGATATGAAACCGGGATACAAGGTAAAGCTGAATCTGAACTCCGCCAAGGGAAAAGAGCCCTTTTATGAGAAGTTTGGCTTTAAGATCCGCCCGAACGAAGAGGCTGGTGCCGGAATGGACCAGTGGCTGACATTAGAGGATTAATATGGAAGTAAGAAAAGCAGTTGCGGAGGATTCAACTGTTGTAGGCGAAGTTCATTCCAGCGCATGGAAATCCGCATACCGAGGGATCATTCCTGACGATTATATTGATAACGATACTGCTTCGAAAAGGACAGAAGAATTCTTAGAATCGATAAAGGACGATAAATGCACCTATTTCCTTTTGGAAGAATCCGGCAAGGCCGCAGGAATCGTTAAGACGCATGAAGAGGATAACGTCCTTGAGATCGAGAGCATATATATCCTTACAGAATTCAGAGGAAACGGGCTCGGCCGGAAGTTTATGGATTTTATAAAGACATACAAACCCTATGACAGCATTGTTCTCTGGGTGCTGGCGGCAAACACAAAAGCAAGACGGTTTTATGAGCAGAATGGATTTGTGCTTAGTGGTGATTCAAGGACGATAGAACGCGGCATTGAATTGAAACAGTTAAGATATGCTTATTTGGAACCACGAATAAGGGTTCACGGGAAAGGGATTTGAAACAGAAGTCAGTTGATAGACCGTGGCCGAAGCGATAAAATATCTTTAATATTTTGGAATAAACAATAAGGGATAGAAACAGAAAGGGGATTAATAACATGCCTCCCAGCCATCACTCGCATTCATCACATTCATCACATTCACATTCTCATTCGTCGCACTCATCGCATTCGCATTCTTCGCATTCCTCATATTCTTCAGGAAGCAGCAGATCCGGCAGTTCTCGTCCTATCAGGGCAAGGACCAACCAGCCGACAGGATGGTCGACGGCGAAGCATGGAAATTGCATAAGATACGATTTTCGTGACCACGATTATATTTATTACCCTCATTCATGGACGGATGAGAGCGGTAACGTATTCCGTGAAGGTTATTACGATGAGAACGGTATTCATTATATGAATATCGTTGCTGCGAATGTTCAGACAACGCTGACATGTCAATTCTGCGGAACCAAATCGATCTGGCAATGGCAGGAGGGAACTATACCCGTCTGTTCCAACTGTGGCGGTCAGATCAAGATCGATAAGATCGATGCTGCAGCAAGCTACGGCTCAGGAAGCACTTCATCCAAAAAGTCCTTTCTGATCCCGCTGTTCATTATCCTTGGCATTAATGTAGCCGCGCCGTTAACATTTGGTCTTTTTTATGTAATTATCATGCTCTCGTTATCATTCTTTAGCTTATTTCCTAATTTCAAGAGCAATAACACCAGACAGACTTCACAGGCTTCAAAGACTTCTGTGGTCGAGACGCAGAAGATGCCAAATTCAGTATATGTAAAAGAGATCGGCAGAACCTGTTATCTTGACGGTGAAGATTATTACGACGAGAAGACCGAGTGCTGGTTCTGGTACAACACAGATGTAGTTCCCGGTCAGTGGCAGTACTGGTACGAAGGAATCTCATCCGACTACGGAGATTACGGCTGGATGGAATACGACGACGATGCTGCAATCTGGTATATCGAGACTTCTGACGGCAATTGGGAAAAGCTCCCCGATAAATATGACACCTCCAATCTTTGGCACTTCGAAAACAAGAACGTGAATGAATTGTATTGAGGCTGAAAGAGATCTTGCAATGAAGAAATCAGTTTACTTCATCATCCAAATTGTATGGTCACTCATTCTGTCAACTGCCATCTGGTACCTGGCACTGATAAATGCAAGTTTTGATTTCTATGGAAACAGCGATGACTCGTTAATGGGTTTGATCCTGGTCGCAGGAGCAGTCATATACCTGATCCTGACAATCGTCCAGATCTGCGTAGGTGTCAAAAAGGTGAAAGAATGGCGCTGGTGGGTCATCCTCATTTCTCTGGCGATAGCCGTTGTAATTGGGTTTATCGGATTGTTTGTTGCTGTCTATGGTTCAGAGTTTTTGACTAAACTGAAATAAGGGGTATTTCATATGAATAATTCGGGAAAAACTTACAGCAAGGCTGCGGTAGCAGGTTTTATTCTTGCGGTTGCGCCGGTTGCAGTATTTTTGCTTATTGAGTTTGCCGATCTGTTTATTCACATTCACAGCGGTGGATTCAACAGAATATACGCATATTCCATAATCGTGTGTGGTATTTTATCGGTCCTCATCGGTATTGTTTTATCAATCGCCGGACTCATTTCGTGTGCCCGAAAGGATTTGAAAGGTAAGGGATTTGCAATAGCTGCCATAGTCCTTTTCGCATTGGAGGCGATGATCTATATTATCGCTTTAGCAATCGCGATCAATACGTACTTAGTGGTGGCATAAGAAATCTTAATCCATTTTGGGAATTCGTTAGAGCAGAATATTTATTCCGTAAAAAAGCCCGGAGCAATCCGGGCTTGATAAGTTTTATTCAGGATCTGACGCTGTTAATTATCTTCCTTCGTTGTCTGACCGGGATGAGCTGGCCTTACTCTTCTGCGAGATGATTTCGGTGCTAATGCTGCAGCGAAAAGGCAAAGCGAGACACAGGTAAGGAGCAGAGCGATACAGACTAACGGATTGTTGCTTTCTCCGGTCGCCGGTACGGCACTGGGCTTGGTGGTGGACGAAGCCTTCTGGATAGTTACTGCAACTTGTGCTTCGCCATCCGTAAACGTGATCTTGATATTGTGGCTGCCCGCTGAAAGTGTATCAAGATACTCCGAACTAAGTGTCAGAATCAGACTTCCGCGCTCTTTCTGATAGTGCTTATCGCTTAGGGGATTTCCATCCACGGTGACATTGTCAAAATTGTCAAATGTCGCATCGTCACCAAAGCTGCGCTTCACGGTAACTACGATGTTTTTCCCGCTTCCTGGAGTATAATTATCGCCCTCTACCGTAACGGTATATACAGGAATCTCCTCATATGTATAAACATAGGCGGTATCTTTTGTGATTGCTGTTTCCGTATCAGGTGTTACATCCCAGCTGCCCTTCTTGTGGTTAGCTGCGGGCTTAGTTCCTACACCGGGGATCTGGTCAGGCTGAAGTTTAAGAGTGTCGCCTTCAAAGCCGGTAAGCTCGACTTCTATTTCGTCACTGCCGCCGTTATCCCATTCGCCGTTTGCCACATTGAAAGTAACCTTGCAGCTGATCTTTTGAAGTACTGTCAGAGCGCCCTGTTCATATGTGATCTTGTAATTGTTTGTTACATCGTTGTTTTTGCTGTCTTTGATAGTTGCAGCGGAAGGAATGAGTTTACCATCTTTTTCCGTAATCGTTACAGCAGTCATAGAGTGGCCGCTTACTGCACCGGTCAGAAC
>JAFYJX010000016.1 GCA_017537905.1 Clostridiales bacterium
ATCTATGCTACAGAGAAGGCTCAGCAGCTCGGCGCTAAGGTCGTTGCACTTTCTGACTCCAACGGTTATGTATATGATCCTGAGGGCATCAAGCTTGATATCGTTAAGGACATCAAGGAAGTTAAGAGAGGCAGAATCAGCGAGTATGCTGACCAGGTTGCTTCCGCTACATACACAGCTGATGAGAATGGTTCTAAGGGCATCTGGACAATTCCTTGTGACATCGCTCTTCCTTGCGCTACACAGAACGAGCTCGGACTCGAGTCCGCTAAGACACTCGTTGCTAACGGCGTAAAGGTTGTCGGCGAGGGCGCTAACATGCCTACAACACTCGAAGCTACAAAGTATCTCCAGGACAACGGCGTATTCTTCACACCTGGTAAGGCTTCCAACGCTGGCGGTGTTGCTACATCCGGTCTTGAAATGTGCCAGAACAGCGCTCGTCTTTCCTGGACATTCGAAGAAGTTGATGCAAAGCTTAAGGGCATCATGGAGAACATCTTCCACACAGTTGATGCTACAGCTAAGGAAGTTGGCTGCGAGAACAACTACGTTGTCGGCGCTAACATCGCTGGTCTCCTTAAGGTTTCTGACGCTATGATCGCTCAGGGCTGCATCTGATAAAACTGAATCAGTTAAGGTAAATAGGAGGGGTTGTGACATAAGTCACAGCCCCTTTTTGTTATGCCATTTATACTAAAACACGCCAAATTGCCACAGTATTCTTTTAATATATGTTTTTGGGCTTGTTGATTACTGATGTTATAATGTAATGTCTTTTGGAGACAAAAATGTGCGCTATTGATATAATGCGTTGAGGATAGAGACAGGATTTGCTTGATATAAGCAATTAGAAACGAATAAATTTGGAGTAATAAAGATGAGTAAGACAGTAGCAACCTGTATTGCCGAGACAAACCTGGTGCAGGGTGACCCTCAGGAGAATGTTTTCTTTCTCACGCTTTCACGTAAGATCGAAGACTTCCCGAACGAGTTCTTAAGAACCGCCAGATCGACATCACCTATACAGATTTGCGCTATTTTTTCGACGATAGGTCCTGATAATCTTGCTGCAGTATTGAATCTGGAGCTTAACCAGGAGCTCGAAAGGATTGCTGCCGGCTGTGCTAATTCAGCTGTCCTTGATTTCGACGGCTTTGCTAATCAGGTAATCAATAACTTAAACGTTAAGGTCTGCAATTTCGCAGCAAACAAGGGAACACAGTTTAAGACATCCATGTCTATGTTCGTTATCGAGGGCGATATCTTAAGAGTCCTCCACGTAGGCATCACAAAAGCTGTTTTGTTCAGAAACAACCGTATCATGCTCCTTACCGAAGAGCAGACTGTCGCTCACAGATATGTTCAGATGGGCGCTATCCAGCCTTCTGAAGAGCTTACACATCCCGAAAACATGAACCTTACCCAGTATCTCGGTAAGATGCCTCAGGAAGGCCCCGTAAATGCTGACAGAAAGGTTCACTTAAAGCTTCAGGACAACGACGAGCTGTTCCTCATGGGTGTAGGACTTTCCAGAAAGCTTCCTTCACAGATGCGCAATTCCATTATTGCCAAGCCTTTGTCCACAGAGGTTAAGTCCAAGGAGATCATCAACGCGGCTGTAAGCTACGGCATCAAGTCCGGCCTTACACTTATCGATATCAAGGTCGAATCTACATTCCTGCTTCCCGGCGATGCGGTTATCAGCAGCAACTTGAGAACTGATTCACGCATGGCAAAGCCCGAGAGCGTCAGAAGGGAAGAGTCCAATAACGCTTTCACTGATTTTGATAATGAGTACGAAGACGATGATCCGTCTGATACCATCAACTACGTTCCCGGCTCAGCAGTTGCAAGCTTTGCCGAAGAGGACGAGGAAGAGCCTATCGTAAATGAGAGCAAGGAAAGAGCAAAGACCATAATAATTCCTATCATTATCTTTATCATTTGCGTATTGCTGGGCTTCGGCGTTACCTTCATGATCTTCAATATGAAGGACCTCATCAATTTCTCAGAAGAGACAACAACATTGGCTCCCAGCTCAGTTGGATCCCTTCTTTATGCGACACAGGACAAGGTTCCTGTATATTCCAAGGCTTCCCAGGATTCAACGATAATCGGTTCCCTTAGCAGAGGCGAGGCCGTAACTCTCCAGGAAGTAACAGATGAGACATTCGCAAAGGTTCTTACCAAGAATAACGTAACAGGTTATGTTATCAGCGCCCAGCTCTCATCAGAAGATCCCACAGCAGGTGAATCTTCATCAGATCCTTTCGGAGAAGAGACTTCCGCCACAACACCTGATATCAACGAGACTGAACAGACAGTCCACACAACAGGCGTAAAGAAGGACGATATCTACTTCCCGACAAAGAAGACAACTACTACCACAACGACAACATATGAGACGGATGAGAATGGTGATCCGATCATTCCTACTCCTACAGATCCGAATAACCAGGACAATCCGACACCAACACCTAAGTCGGATAATCCGGATAATCCTGCAACGAACACACCTGTTCCTGCGACGAATACACCTGTTCCGCCTCCGGCAACGAACACACCTGTTCCGCCTCCGGCAACGAACACACCTGTTCCGCCCAAGCCGACTGATCCACCGCCGCCGCCGCCGGAGAATAATGAAAACAACGGCTGATTCCGTTTTCGAGCAAAATGAATACTACAGAGCTGTCTCTTGTGAGGCAGCTCTTTTTGTATGAATGAATTGGCCAAGTCAGTTGATATCTGAAATGCCCGAAATGATGGATTCACGAAATTGGTCATTTTCGTGAATCCTGCGTGAATAAAAAAGGTTGCCGCAGAAAACGGCAACCTTTAAAACGAATCAATATCAGACTTATATCAATAACGGAAGAGTTCCTTGTAGAGGACTTTTACAGCGTATGAGCAGTAGGATTCGGAGACACCGAACATCATGGAGATCTCGGAAGCGCCCTGGTTAACGATTCTGAGGTTGATACCTGCGTTGGAGAGGGCGGACGCGGCACGTGCCATGATACCTACGGAATTTGCCATAGCTTCACCGACGATCATAACGATAGCGAGGTCTCTGTCGACCTTAACGTCAGCTTCGAGTTCCTTCTTGATGCGGTCAACAATGATAGCTTCCTTTTCCTCTGTGAAGTACTTCTTGCGGAGGACGATCGTAACTGTATCGATTCCGGAAGGAATGTGGTCGATAGAGATCGCTTCATCAGAGAAGATCTTAAGGAGGGCAGCGAGGAAACCGACCTGGCGGTTCATCATGTACTTGCTTACTGTAACAGTAGCAAAGCCCTTGTCTCCGGCGATACCTGTTACGAGTGAATCGTAGTGAGTACGCTTGGATACGATCCATGTGCCCTTTGCTGCAGGGTTGTTTGTGTTCTTGATGTTAAGAGGGATACCTCTTGCGAATACAGGATAGATAGCTTCTTCGTGAAGAACTGTAAATCCAGCATATGAGAGCTCTCTCATCTCGTCGTATGTGATCTCCGTGATAGGGAACGGGTTCTTTACGAGGTTAGGGTTAACAGCGAAAACGTTGTCAACGTCTGTCCAGTTCTCATAAACATCAGCGCCGACGGATGCAGCGAGGATGGAACCTGTAATGTCTGAGCCGCCTCTGGAGAATGTGATGATCTTGCCGCTCTTGGAATAGCCGTAGAATCCGGGGAATACGAGGATAACGTCTTTCTCGTCCTTAAGCTTTGCGAGGTTATCGTATGTCTCAGGAAGGATAACAGCCTTGCCTGCTTCATCGTGCTCTAAGAAAAGTCCGCATGCCTGAGGATCGCAGTATTTAGCGGCATGGCCTGTGGAGTTAAGATAGAATGCTACGAGCTTGGCGCAGCAGTCTTCGCCCATTGCCTTAACAGAGTCAAGGTAAGCGATATCTTCTGTGAAATCAGCCTTAACGATCTTAAGGAGCTTTTCTTCGATGTCGGGAAGAACTTCCTTGATCCCCAATTCGTCAGCGATCTCCTCGTAACGTGCGAGAACAGCTGAAACTTCCTTATCATATGATTCACCGGCGATCCTTGCCTTGGCAACGGCAATAAGAAGGTCCGTTACCTTGGTGTCATCCTTGGTGCGCTTACCGGGCGCAGAAACGACCATGATCTTACGGTCTTCGTCTGCGAGAAGAATGTTGCAGACTTTCTGAATCTGAAATGCGTTGGCAAGAGATGATCCGCCGAATTTTGTAACTTTCATAGCTTTTGTGCTCCTTGACTTGTCATTTAGCCTTAATATAATATCACAAGCGCAAAAATATATATTTATAATTATTTTGTAGCGAAATAATAGTCTGTCTGTAACACTTGCACAGTACAAAACAGGAGAAAAACTTTGAACATCTTCAGAGCAATGAAACCGGAAAGAGTATATGAGAGCCTTGTCCTGATCCCTTGGGGCGAGCTCCGTGAGCAGGGAATAAAGACAGCGCTTCTGGATTTCGACAACACATTAGGACCCGATCACGCGACAGAGCCTGAAGATTACAGTTATAAGTGCGTAAGGCTTATCGAGGAGACGGGAATCAAGTGCTGTCTTGTATCCAACGCAAAATCAGGAAGGTCAGCTAAGATCGCCGGAATGCTCGGCATCCCTGTTGTCACTTATGCGAACAAGCCCGGAACATCAGGTGTTTTAAAGGCGATCAAGCTTATGAACTCCACGCCGGAAGAGTCCGTAATGGTTGGCGATCAGGTCTTTACAGATGTCATTGCAGGCAACAGGTCTGGCGTCAGAACATTCATGGTCGAGAAACTTCACAGGCCTGAGATATGGTATGTAATGTTGAAGAGACCTTTTGAAAAACTTGTTAGACTTGTAGGAAAATTCTGATTTTATTTGTAATACTTGCATAGAAACACTCTTTCAAGTAAAATTACTTAGTTAAACGCTTATTTATTATAAAAAGGAGAAATAGTTATGATTAGCGCAGGAGATTTCAGAAACGGTTTGTGTTTTGAGATGGACGACCAGGTTTACCAGGTTGTTGAGTTCCAGCACGTTAAGCCCGGTAAAGGAGCTGCATTCGTAAGAACAAAGTATAAGAACGTTAAGACAGGATCCGTTGTTGAGAGATCTTTCAACCCTAACGAGAAGTTTGAGCAGGCTCAGCTTACAAGACAGGACATGCAGTTCATCTATGCTGACGGCGATCTCTACTACTTCATGGATCAGGAAACATATGAGCAGACACCTATTCACGCTGACAAGATCGGTGATGGTATCAAGTTCCTTAAGGAAGAGATGGTTTGCAAGGTTGTATCTTACAAGGGCGACATCTTCCAGGTTGAGCTTCCTATCACAGTTGTCCTCGAGATCACTGAGTGCGAGCCCGGCGTAAAGGGTGATACAGCAAACAACGCTTCCAAGTACGCTACACTTGAGACAGGCGCTGTTGTTAAGGTACCTCTCTTTGTTAACCAGAACGAGAAGATCAAGGTTGACACAAGAACAGGCGAATATCTCGAAAGAGCATAATTTAGTTAAATCAGCTGCCGCAAGCGGAAGAATATCCGCTTACGGCAGTTTTTATCCGCACCTTTAAAGTTTAGATCATTCAAGGAACCGATATGGAAGACAATACAAACATCGAATCCATAAAAGGCGATCGTTCAATGACACAGGGCTTCGTAGCCCAGTACGCATCTGAAGCAGCGCTCCAGATAAACGGTGTTTTGTCATTGGTTCCTTCTTTTGCGGTTGCACTTAAGGAAAAAGCGGGTGTTGTCCACGAAGGCAAAGGGGTACGAGTAGTTTTCGGCGATGCCGCTGAAGGTACAGTATCGATCACCGTATATCCGATCGTTAAGTACGGAATGATCATCCCCGAGATTGCCTGGATGATTCAGGAAAAGGTTAAAAAAGACGTCGAGCGCTTTACCGGACTTACGGTAGAGAGTGTCGACGTTTATGTTTGTGGGGTCGAGGAGGTTTCATGAATTCATTAGTCAGAGCATTGATGTTCATTTATTCCGTCGTAATTGCCGTAATGTCTGTCGTATTGTTATATGCGCTTTTCGATGCCGGCGTATTTGCGAATCTCTTATCTAACCTTGATAAGATCGTTAAAGGTCCTGTAAGCAGATATATCTATCTGGGCGTTCTGATGCTCTTATTCATCACTTCGATCGTATCCATCACAAACCTCATCACATCAGGAAGACTTAACCGTACAAGATTAAGAAAGAACGATATCGGTACAGTTGATATCGGACCTGATGCTATCGAAAGTATTGCGCTTAACGCAGCCAAGTCTGCACAGGTAGGCATCAAGAGCGCAAGATGCCATGTTTCTCCCGCAAAGAACCAGGCCCTGAAGGCTACGGTTTCCTGCGAGCTTTATTCCAATGTTGAGATCCCTGCATCCATGGCCAAGGTCCAGGAGAAGGTCAAGAAAGATATCGAGAGATTTACCGGTATCGCAGTAGAACAGGTCATTGTCAGAGTCACCAAGGTTGAGCAGGCTCAGACAAGGGTAGAGAGCAGATAATAATGGAAAGGTTTTTATCCAGACTTTTCGAGAAACTTCGCAACACCAGAGCCGGTGTTGTGTTTGCTGTGATCTTTTTCATCATTGGACTCTTACTTTGCATTTTCGGGTTTGTTAAGACCCTTTTTATCTTATTAATGACGGCGGTAGGTTTCTTTGTAGGTTCGTTCCTCTTTTCCGACACGAGCAAGTTCAAGAAATTTCTTGACAAGATTTTGCCACCGGGGAGGTTCAGATGAGCAGAATAGAAACAAGAGAGCATGCTATGGAGCTGCTGTTCCAGATTGGTTTCAGAAATGATCCTATCAGCGATCAGATCGATCTTTTCAGGGAAACATATCCTGAGATCATTGAAGACGAAGATTATTTCCTCGACATCGTTTACGGTGTCATTAACAGCAGGGATGAGCTTGACGAGAAGTTCGTTCCTTTCCTTAAGAGATGGAAGTTAGAGCGTCTTCCTCAGACAGACCGTATCATTCTGGAGATCGCTGTTTATGAGATTCTTACGGTAGAGGATATCCCGACTTCCGTATCTATCAACGAAGCTGTAAAGCTCGCAAAGAAGTTCGGCACATCGAGCTCATCATCTTATATCAACGGCGTTTTGAGCAATTTCGTTAAGAGCCTCTGAACTCATGTTCGATTTTGATAGCGTAAGCCATCTTAATGGCTACATAAAGCAATCTCTGCAAGACAATCCTTATCTTGCCGAGTTTACTGTTGTCGGTGAGATATCCCAATATGTAGTATCTGCCAGAGATCACGCTTACTTTTCTATCAAAGATGACCAGTCGGTAATCAACTGCGTTATATTCTCACGTAACAGATCCGCTCTTAAGATCGAGCCTTCAGTCGGAATGAAGGTAAAGGTTACAGGCGGACTGGATTTCTACAGTGCCGGCGGAAAGCTTCAGGTCATTGCGACCAATATCGAAGACAAGGGTGCCGGAGACCTCCACGAGCAGTTTAACAAGCTTTTCGAAAAGCTTAAGAAAGAAGGGCTTTTCGACAGTGATCACAAAAAATCCATACCGATACTTCCGAGAAGGATCGGCGTCGTTACTTCGGCATCGGGAAAAGTAATCTCTGATATCGTTAACACGATCAGAAAGAGAAATCCCCATCACGATATCCTTCTTTATCCCGCGAGTGTTCAGGGCGATATGTGTCCTCCCGAAGTTATAAGCGGAATCAAGTATTTCAATGAGAACAATAATGTTGACGTAATCATCGTAGCCAGGGGCGGAGGCTCATTTGAAGAGCTCTTCTGCTTCAATGATGAGGGCATCGCGAGGGCGGTATATGCGAGCAGGATCCCTGTCATCTCAGCGATCGGCCATGAACCTGATTACACCATAATCGATTATGTTGCGGATGTCAGAGCCGCAACGCCTACAGCTGCAGGAGAGATGGTAATCGCATCTTACGCTGACCAGCAGAAGGAAATTGATAATCTCGCTTTAAATCTTGATATCGCGATCAATCAGTTCGTTGATTCGAGACGCAAGGCGCTGGATGTATATAAGAACCACAAAGCCCTTCATTCTCCTGCGTTCTATGCCCGAGAACAGCTCGCTGTCGTAAGCGAACTTAAGACAAAGTTAAATGCCTTGTCTTCCGGAATCGTTAAGCAGACTGCATCTGAGATCAATGAAGTAAAGGTAAGGCTTGATGCATTAAATCCCCATAATGTCTTAAACAGGGGATATTCATACGTCTGTGATAAGAACGGCAGGGCGGTCGAGTCTGCCAGAACGGTTAAGAAGGGCGACAACGTCAGCATCGTTTTGTCTGACGGTACGTTATTAAGTGAGATAAAAGATATTTCGATAAATAAGCACGGAGGATCTGAAGATGCCTAAATCTAAGGATAATGAGATGACATATGAAGCATGTATGGCCGAACTCCGCCAGACAGTTGCAAAGCTCTCCGAAGGAAAAGCCACATTGGATGAGTCCTTAAAGCTCTATGAGAGAGGAATCGAGCTCGTAGGTATCTGCGAGAATAAACTCAATGAAGTAACAGCAAGGATCGAAGCCGTTAACAAAGCTAACGGAACAACTGATCCTCTTAACATAAGCGAGACCGGAGTCTGATCATGGAAAGAGATAATATTAGCACTCTGATGGAAAAAGCAGAGCAATGGATATTACCCGAATTAGAGAGTGTCTTTAACAGCGATGAAGCTGAAGACATTACCGTAAAGGCGGCGCTTTACAGCCTTTATGCCGGCGGCAAAAGGTTAAGACCTCTTATGATGTATCTTACCGCTGATATGTTCAGGCTCGATTTTGACATCGATGCAGATGTTAAGTATTTCGCCGCTACACTGGAGATGCTCCACACATATTCGCTTATCCACGATGATCTTCCGGCATTGGATAACGATGATTTAAGAAGAGGAAAGCCTACTTGCCATAAGGCATTCGGTGAGGGAATAGCGGTACTTGCAGGAGATCTTTTGCTCAATAAGGCAATGGAGAGACTGTTCCTCATATGCGAAAAGCATAACGGATATATCTACGCAGCTTCTGCAATGGCAGAAAACGCAGGCATCCGCGGTATGCTCGGAGGCCAGAGCATCGATATCGCTTCAGAAGAAAAGGAGATCTCATTAGACCTCCTTACCGAGCTTCAGGAGAAGAAGACCGGTGCGTTTATAGAAGCAGCTGTCGTTACGCCTTACTATCTTTCGAAAGGAATGAGAAGAAGTGAGAGTGCAACAGATGAGACTGCAGCAGATCTCAGAAAGCTTGCTTCACATATAGGTCTCGCTTTCCAGATAAAAGATGATATTCTTGATGTTACGTCAAACAGTGAGGTGTTAGGGAAGAGCACCGGTAAAGACGCCAGAGATTCAAAAGCAACATTTGTTACTATCTTGGGACTAGAGGGCGCAAAGAAGAGACTGCAGGATGAATCGGATTGTATCAGGGTAATACTCGATAAGTTCGATACTAACGGTTTTGATACAACAGATTACAGAACACTTACGGATTTTCTTGTAAACAGGGACAGATAATGGATTATAAGTTTCTCGGAAAGGATACGACTCCCGAATTCCTCAAGGCATTGAAGCCTGAGGAACGCGAGCAGTTGTGTGCCGAATTAAGAGATAAGATCCTTAATACCGTATCTGCTAACGGCGGACACCTGGGAAGCAACCTTGGCGCTGTTGAGCTTACGGTAGCTTTGCTTTCCGTGTTTGATTATAAGCAGGATAAGATCGTTTTCGACGTCGGTCACCAGGCTTATTCATATAAGCTCCTTACCGGCAGATACGACAGATTCAATACCTTAAGACAGAAGGACGGTATCTCGGGTTTCCCGAGAATTACGGAATCTCCTTATGATGCTTTCGATACAGGACACAGTTCGACTTCGATCTCTGCTGCCATGGGTATTGCCAGGGCAAGAGATCTCGAGGGCAAGAAGTTCGATGTCGTGGCGGTAATAGGTGACGGCGCTCTCACGGGAGGCCTTGCTTATGAGGCCATCAATGACTTAGGCCACAGCAAGACGAGGATGATCATAATCCTTAACGATAACGAGATGAGCATCGATAAGAATGTCGGAGGTCTCTCTAAGCACTTATCGAAGCTCAGAATCTCATCAGGATATATCTCCGCCAAGCAGACAACGGAGTCCTTCCTCCGTAAGCTCGGATTTGTCGGACGCGGTCTTATCAAGATTATCCTCGCAATCAAGGACTTCTTCAGGTTCTTACTGTACCGCAAAACGCCCTCTATGTTTGATGACTTAGGTCTTAATTACTACGGCCCTGTCGACGGTCACAACATGGCAGATCTCATCAAGGCCTTTGACGGTGCCAAGGAGATCAACGGACCTGTCCTGATCCATGTTCTTACCAAGAAGGGTAAGGGCTATGAGCCCGCTGAAAAGAACCCTTCCGATTATCACGGAGTAGGACCTTTTAACCTTGAGACCGGTGTTGCTCCCGGCAAGAACAGCTATACGACTGTCTTTGCGAGCACGCTCACTGAACTTGCTGTTAAGAATCCTAAGATAGTAGCTATTTCTGCCGCTATGACGCTAGGCACGGGTCTTGATAATTATCAGATGAAGTTCCCGAGCAGATTCTTTGACTGCGGAATAGCGGAAGAACACAGCGTAACAATGGCCGGCGGCATGGCGGTATCCGGGTATACTCCTGTCGTTGCCATCTATTCTTCATTCCTGCAGAGAGCTTATGATGAGATGATCACTGACTGCTGCTTCATGAACAGCCATGTTGTTTTCGCAATTGACAGGGCAGGATTCGTTGGCAATGACGGCCATACCCATCACGGCCTTCTTGATATCTCGTATCTTAATTCCATGGTCAACATGACCGTTTTCTCACCCAGGGATTATACGGATCTGAAACGATGCCTTACATATGCCATCGACACTGTAAAGGGACCTGTGGCAGTAAGATATCCCAGAGGAACGTCTCCTTTCGAGGCTAAGGGGCCGTTGTATTCTGATATTGCTGACTGCGTTCTTCCTCATGTCGTATGTGACTACGGAAATGATTTTGCTATTGTTTCCACGGGCAAGATCTGCGAAGAAGCAGATATTGCAGTGGAACTTCTGAAAGAGCAGGGTATCTTAGGCAAGCACATCAACGTAACCATGATAAAGCCCATGCCTGCAAAGGAGATCTGGGACATCCTGGTCGGCACAAAATATGTATTCAGCCTTGAAGAAGGCATTATCAGCGGCGGTTTCGGCGAGGCTCTCGAAAGGGAACTCCAGATATTGGGCTTTGAATCCGATGTTACCGTTTTCGGCGTAAGAAATCCTATAGTCAGAGCCATGTCCCAGAAGGAGCAGCTTAAGTACTGCGGTCTTGACGGTGTATCCGTAGCTGCTTCCATCAAATCGGCCCTGTCCAGATAATCTTATTTGCCTGATGTATATTTATTCATTATAATGTTTAAATATCTATAGGTCTGACAGGAGGTTTGTCTTTATGAATTACGGAATATGTTCCAATAGTTCAAGAGATAACGGATATGAGACAGCGAAAAAGACAGCTGAGATCATCAGCCGTCTTGGTGCTACACCTGTCTTTGAGATTGGTATGGATGATGTTTGTCCGAAGCTTAAAGAGGTTCCGGGTGTTCTTTTCGAAGACTTCTCTGATATTGATATCAAGACGATCATCTCTATAGGTGGTGACGGCACGTTCCTGTCGAAGGTTGCAAAATACAGAGATCTCGATACCGAATTTGTCGGCGTAAATCTCGGCTCCATCGGATTCTTGAATGAGATCCTTAATGACGATCTCGAGAAGGACCTCGCGCAGCTCATCTCGGGCGATTATAAGACGATAGACAGGACCCAGCTTAAGTGCGAGGTTTATAACTCGAACGGCAAGCTCAAGGGCTCGAGTGTATGCCTTAATGACATCATTATCGTAAGAGGCGCTAAACCTCACATTACTACACTCGTTCTCTCTATAGACGGACAGATAATCGAGAGGTTCAGGGGCGACGGACTTGTTGTGGCAACGGCTACAGGATCTTCTGCATATTCGCTTTCTGCGGGCGGCCCCATCCTTATGCCCGGCATGAAGGATATCATCGTTACGCCTATCTGCTCACACACATTAAACGGCTATACATATGTCGCAACTCCCGAAAGTGAGATCAAGATCACTCTGGAGTCTATTGAATCCGCTCCTCTGATCTGCCCTGACGGCAGGGATTTCGTAGATCTCGAGAGCTACGATTCGATTGTTATTAAAAGATATGACAAAGTTCTTAAGACTGTGTGCCTTAAGCAGGACAGCTTCTTCAGTAATGTAAGAAAGAAGATAGTACAGAGAGGTTACTTCTATGAAAACCGCTAAGAATTCAAGACAGGAAAAGATCTTATCACTCATTAGAGATAACGATATTTCGACACAGGAAGACCTTACCGCAAAGGTCAATCAGTCGGGATTCGAAGCGACACAGGCAACTATCTCCAGAGATATAAAAGAGCTTGGGATCATTAAGATCACACTGCCTAACAGGGCAACAAAATACTGCGTGCTCGACAGAACAGGCGATACGGCTCCGGGAAGACTTCTTGCGGTATTCTCCAACAGTATCATCTCCGCTAACCAGGCAATGAACATAATCGTTATCAAGACTCTGCCGGGTATGGCGAGCGCAGCGGCTTCCGCACTTGATTCGATGCATCTTGAAGACTGCGCGGGAACGATCGCAGGTGACGATACCATCTTTGCCGCATGCCCCGGAATCGAAGAGGCAAAGGCACTTCTTACCACTATCTCAGACATGATGGAAAAAGGCTGATATTAATGCTTGTAAGACTTGAGATCAGAGATTTTGCAGTCATTAGCAATATCGTTTTCGAACCCGGAAAAGGACTCAATGTAATAAGCGGTGAGACCGGTGCCGGCAAGAGCCTTATTGTCGATGCTATAGGTCTTATATTAGGCGCGAAAGCATCCAGAAATCTTATAAGGACAGGAAGTCCTTCGGCATTTGCCGAAGCTGTTTTTGACTGCTCTGACTTGAATGATGAGGAATTCAAAAAGATCCTTACGGATAACGGAATTGAAGATGACGACGGAATGCTTATCATAAGTAGGACCGTCTACGACAGTGGCAAGTCCGTTGCAAGAGTCAACGGCACTGGCGTTACAAACGCTATCTTAAAGGATATCTCATCCAGGCTCGTTGATATCCACGGCCAGCACGATACGCAGGCTATCTTCGATGAATCAACGCATGTAAAGCTCCTTGACCGTTTTGCAGGTGAGAAGTGCATTAAGCTTCACAAGGATTACGTTAAAAGCCTTCAGGAGTTCAAGGATCTCGTTTTACGAATCAAGGAGATCTCTTCATCACCTGATTATCTCGAGCGCCGCCGCGACTATCTCGAGTTTGCAGTAAACGAGATCGAATCAGCCGGATTTAAAGACGGTGAAGAGGAAGAACTTCACGATACAAAGAAGAAACTGTCGCAGAATGAGGTGCTTTTCGAGAGCCTTAAGAATGCGGGAGATCTGCTTAATACGGAAACCAACTATCAGAGCCCTGTCCAGTCCGTGAACCAGGCTAGCCGCGAGCTCCTTAAGGCTTCGCAGAACGATGAGAGCTTAAAAGAGATAGCCGAGCGCGCACAGGCCCTGGCACTTGATCTGGATGCACTGGCGTCCGATGTCGATAAGGTCTTAACTGACCGCAATTTCGATGAGGGCCTCAAAGAGCGCACCGAACAGCGCATCGGTCTCCTTTATGAGCTTAAGGCCAAGTATGGTGCGACCATTGCAGAGATAAATAAGTTCGCATCCGATTCGAAGACTGAATTAGACGCGATCGAAAAGAATAAGGACATCCTTCAGGAATTGAAGAAGCAGCGCACTGTTAAGGAAAAGGAACTCCTTGATCTCGCTGAAAAGCTTTCTTCAGAGCGTAAGGTCTATGCCAAGCAGCTCGAAAAGGCCATTACCAAGGAACTTTCAGATCTCGAGATGCCTGATGCGATCTTCGAAGTAAGCTTCGTCAGAAGAGAAAAGGCAAAGTTCTTCTCGATGTCTGGTATCGATGATATCGCTTTCAGGTTCAGCGCGAACCCCGGACAGCAGGTAAGGGCGCTCTCTGCTATCGTTTCAGGCGGTGAGGCTTCGAGGATCATGCTCGCTGTTAAGAATGTTTTAAGCAGGGTGGACCTTATTCCTACGCTTATCTTCGACGAGATCGATACGGGCGTATCAGGCAAGGCATCACTCGCGATTGCAAATAAGCTTAAGGCGATCGCTTCAGATCACCAGGTCCTCTGCGTTACTCATACGGCGCAGATCGCTGCGGCATCAGACAGAGGATTCGTTCTTACCAAGAAAGTTGCAAACGGTAATACAGAAACAGTATGCACAGTTCTTGACGGTTCAAATAAGACCGGTGAAGTATCAAGACTCCTTTCAGGCAGCGATTCCGAATCTTCATTAAGGCTTGCAGAAGACCTGATCAAGTCGTTTATTTAATAGCCTTATGGGACTTATCTGTTTTACAGACGGGGATTATAATTTCCAAACCATTGACGAAGCATTGAACATCATAAAGGCGCATGCTCAGAACAAGGATGAAATCTGGGTAAGCGGTGATGATAAGTATCCGTGCATTGTTGTCTGTACAAACGGTGCGTTTGCTGGTATTACTTTTTTCGAGAACGAAGACGGAGATATGTATCTGTCATTTAATAAAGATAATCAGGTTAAAGTTGACTTTACTGCAGGCGGTGAGGCGTGGCTTCCCGATCCTGATGTTGTTATTAGTAAAGAACTGGTTATGGAATGTGTCAGGGAGTTCCTTGAAACAGGGATGCGTCCTGAATGCATTAATTGGCAGAATCTTTGATTTTTCTCTCCACTAAAGCTTTAAAATTGATAGTATCAAAGAATAGCCAAACAATCGAATAAGCAAATGTTCGATAATTTCCAAATCAAATCAAAAAAATTTGCTTATATTCAAATGAATGTGTATCATAAGCGTGGAATAGCTATTGTCAAAAATGTTTGTTTTTGATGGTGGCAAGGGACAAATTAAGATTTTCTTTTATTTGAAGGGGTATGAAAATGAAGAAGATTGTTGCAACGCTTTTAAGCGGTGTCATTCTGACATCGTTTGTTCTCTGTGGATGCCAGAAGCCTGTTGAGACTGATGATGGCGATGAGAACGAGATCCAGACAGAAGCAGGTTATGAGAAGCAGGAAAACGGCGTGACTACTCCGCTAACAACAACTGCGTCCGTACAGATCAACGAGGACAACATTAAGAAAGTAAAAGACCTTTACGATTCCAAAGAACCTGAAGGCAGCCGTGTTGTTCCTTTTTATCTTGATGGTATCAGAGGTGGAGGCTGTTATTCTGTACATGATGAGAATGTTTATTTCGACTATACAACGATGAAAGGCGATAGCGAGATAAGCCTGAATATCCATTCTGATACACAGCTCGTTTCTGTTACTTTCCAGTTGGGATATGGTGAGACCCGTTATTACGGAAATACTTCGGTAGGTCTTGCCTCTGTCGAATCATTGATCGATACTTTGATCGATAACCCGCGTGCGGTTGATCTTTACGATGATTCTGCTCTTTCGGCAAACGAAGAGAACATCAAGAAAGATCTTCCTATTATGTATTCACGACTGATTGCCTGCGCGGAAAAGGCATTCCCTGAGCTTGGCATAGGTCTTGAAGATTTGGGCATTGATTTAGGTGATAAATACAGATCTCTTGATCCCACACAGACGATAAGCAGGGAAGTCGTAGTCAAGAGCGAGCACAAATTCGTAAATGGTATCTGCTCCGATTGCGGCATGTGCTGGACTGAATACTATTATGATGCTATCGGTAAGCTTGATAACGATGAAGCCAATACAGGCTGGCGTTCATTGTATGGCCAGGATTCTTCCACGATGATGTCTCCCGGTGATTATGTACAGTGTTCCGCTTCCAACAAGGAATCCGGCGATGTGTTCTATCACTTTATAGACACCAAGAAAGAAAACAGAGAGAGCGTTACATGCAGGATTTACTGCCGTAAAGATGGAAAGGGCGTAGATACTGCAATCAGAATGAATTATGAGCAGAATATGTACTCTGTCGGTCAGGGCATTGTTGATTACAAATATAATTACTGGCTTGAGATCAAAGCAGATGCCGGCGATTATGCAAAAGTGTTTGAGTCAAAGGAATCATTCAAGAAATATGCAGAAGTAATTCTGTTTATTACAGGTGATGACGGAGTTGGTCGCAGCGCATGGGGGAATAAGAAAGACGCAGACCTGAAGAAGGAATTTGAGGCTGAGGGCTGCACATATTTAACCAAAGATGAGGCCCTTGATTTCTTCTGGGATCATCATCAGGGTATCCTTGCCAGCATGGATACGGGAATGATCTGGCTTGATACATCGCTCGCAGATATGGGAGTAAATTGGAAAAAACAGGATAATTAGGTTAATGTAGCAAGGGGATTTGGCATAGTCTGAATCCCCTTAATACGATTGGGGGGCAGAAAATGAAGAAGATTATTGCAGTGCTTTTAAGTGGTGTTATGCTTGCATCTCTTGTGCTTTGCAGCTGCTCAACAGCAAATGCAGAGAAAACGGAAGGACAGACTGAAGAAACGGTTCCGGTTGTACTTAATGAGGAAAACATCAAGAAAGTAGAGGAGCGGTATTTTTCGGATCAGCCGCATCCTGAAGCTCTTATCATTGAAGATGATAGTATCAGAGGAAGCGTGGTAACCTGTTTTGAAGGACCTGTCATCGTTATGACGTATTATAGTGAAGATAAAGATAATCTAAATCTTTTTATTGTTAGGGATAGTGCTGAAGTAGCTCTTGCTTTTCAAATGCGCTATGGAGATGAAAGTTTTGAGGGTTCTGTCTCAACTGACCTGACCGGTCTTGAATCGTGTATTGATCAAATGGCCAATGATCCCGAATCGGTTGATTCACATGTGGGTCGTTCTATTAAGAAAAAGATAAAGAAGGATTTGCCAATCTACTATTCCAGAATGATCGCATTGGCAGATAAGGCGTATCCTGAATTAGGACTTGGTTTTGAAGACTTGGGATTCAGCTTTGGAAATAAATACAGATCAGTAGATCCGAGGCAGCTGACCAGTAAAGAAAAGCAATTGATATAAATCTGACTTCTAAGGGATTTGGCTTAGTCCAAGTCCCTTTGTTTTATTTTATGCCGTCTATAACTGCCTGTATGTCTGAGGGAAGCTCAGCCTCAAAGACTTTGATCTCTCCATCAAATGGATCCTTGTATTCGATCCTGTATGCGTGCAGAGCGACTCTGCCTATCTTAGGATCAAAGAAGGATGCTGATTCTTTGAGCGATTCGTTGGGATTGTCATCAGAAAGCGGTCCGTAAAGGCCGTCTCCTAAGAGCGGGTGGCCTACATGGCAGGAATGAGTCCTTATCTGATGACATCTGCCGGTCTCAAGTTCGAATTCGACAAGTGAGATGTCAGCCTTTTCGAAATACTCAATAGTCCTATAGTGCGTGACAGAGGGCTTACCGTCAGGAACGCAGTCCCTGATCATGACTGAATTTGGACGCCTGGCAATAGGGAAGTCCATCGTGCCTTCCATGGGGTCAAAAGCGCCGTAACAGAGCGCTTTATAACGCTTCTTGATATCAGTCGTCGCGAGCATGTTATGTGAATATCCGTCCTTTGCAACAATCAGGAGGCCTGAAGTCTCTCTGTCCAGGCGCATAACGGGATGAAGGGTGTTTTCGGATAAGTTCGTGAGAAGCGAATCCTCAAGGTGTCCGTGGGAAGGGTGGGTAACCATTCCGGCAGGTTTGTTTACGACGGCGTAGTGTTCATTTTCGAACACTATTCCGACATTAGGCGGGGGCGTAAGGGCGGCGGAGTTTTCCTCATACTCAAAATAGAGCCTGTCGCCGGTCTTAACAGGGTCCTTAACGCGGGCATGGACACCGTTAAGCTCTACTGTTCCGTAGAGTTTTACGCGCTTGACCCAGGTGGTGCTCATCTTGAACTCGCGCCTCATGATCTGCTGGATTTCGCAGCCGTTATATTCACTTTCAACAAAATAATCTATTCGCATTGTTTAATTCTAACAAATTATTGACAGATAGAACATTTATTTCTACAATATTCAATGGCTTGTCAGAGCCATTTTAAACGTTCTTTGACAACTAAATAAATTTGGAGGTGAGTACCAACGTGCCACAAGTATCGTTATTATTCGTAATAATCGCGGGCGTTGTTGGTCTTATTCTGGGTATAGCAATAACAGCAGTTTATTTTAAATCCGGTATTTCCGGCGAACAAAAGAGACTTGCGGAGGACATTGCCAAATCAAAAGAGGAAAGTAATGTGCTTCTTGCAAATGCACAGAAGGAAGCAGAAAACAACAAGCGTGATTTGCTTTTGCAGGCTAAAGAAGAAGTCTCCCGCGTCCGTTCCGAACTGGAGCGTGAAGCCAGAGAGAAGAAACAGGAACTTGCAAAAGAACGCAATAAGCTCGAGCAGAAAGAAGAAAATATCAATCGTATTGAAGCTAATTGTGAACGCAAGCAGGAAGAAATCGAGAGACGTCAGCAGAATATTGCTGAACTCGAGGCCAGAGCCAAGGATTACGAGCAGCGTAAGAAGACTGAACTTGAGAAGGTTTCAGGACTTACGGTTGCAGATGCCAGAAGCTTAGTGCTTGATGAAGCAAAGCGTGAATACACTCACGATATGGCCTTAATGCTCAAGCAGATGGAAGAAAAAACCAAACAAGATGCAGATAAGGTTGCAAAAGACATTATCGTTAACGCTATCCAGCGTTATGCATCCGATTACGTTTCTGAAGTCACAGTATCTGTTGTAACACTCCCCAACGACGAGATGAAAGGTCGAATCATCGGTCGTGAAGGACGTAACATCAGGGCAATCGAGACAATTACCGGAGTCGATCTTATTATCGACGATACTCCGGAAGCAATTGTACTTTCATCGTTCGATCCTATCAGAAGAGAGATCGCAAGAATGACGATTGAAAGACTCGTAGCAGACGGAAGAATCCATCCTGCCAGAATCGAAGAGATGGCAGGCAAGGCAAGGAAGGAACTCAATCAGACTATCAAGACTGAGGGCGAGAAGGCAGCCTTTGACACAGGTGTAATGAATCTGCATCCTGAACTGATCAAGCTTTTAGGCCGTCTTCGTTACCGCACATCGTACGGACAGAACGTACTG
>JAFYJX010000003.1 GCA_017537905.1 Clostridiales bacterium
ACCTCACACAAAGCTTAAAAACACATGGTTTAAGCGGTTTCTTGGTTGAAAAGCATTTTTATTTACCATAAAAATTCTTTTCCGTCAAGAGAAATAGGCATAGTTGCCCAAACCCATTACGACGCAGTAAAGAATTATATAGAAGGCAACAACTTTTGTCAACAACTTTTTTCGTGCGCCTTGGGGCAATTCTAAATATTTTTATTATATAGCGCGCAGGCGCGCGTGAGACATATCTTATCGAAACCTAAGAAAAACGGGACAAAGCCCAAGGGCCTTGTCCCGCTTTATGTGTGTTTGGTGGTTATAAGTAACTAAGATCAGCCTTCCTTGGCCGCCTTGATGAAGCGGGCGAAGATCGGGTGAGCCCTGTCCGGTCTGGACTTGAACTCAGGGTGATACTGGACGCCCAGGTAGAACTTGTGGCCGGGGAGCTCCATTTCTTCGACGAGGGAATCGTCTGGGGCTGTGCCTGCAAAGCGTGCGCCGCTCTCAACGAAGCGCTCCCTGTAGTCGTTATTGACTTCATATCTGTGTCTGTGGCGTTCCTGTATCTCATCGACGCCGTAGCACTCGTGCAGAAGACTGCCTGCCGCGATCTTGCACGGGTATGCGCCAAGACGGAGCGTGCCGCCCTTGTCGATGTCGTCGCTCTGGCCGGGCATGAAGTCGATTACCTTGTTTGCGCACTGCTCATCGAACTCGCCGGAGTTCGCATCAGCAATGCCGAGGACATTTCTGGCATACTCGATGACGGCGATCTGCATGCCGAGGCAGATGCCGAAGTAAGGAATATTATTTTCGCGCGCGTATTTTGCTGCGAGGATCATGCCGTTGATGCCACGGTCACCAAAGCCCCCCGGAACGATTATGCCGTCTAAGCCCGAGAGCATATCGCCAACCGATGATTCGTTGATGAGCTCTGAGTCGATCCATTCGATCTCGACCTTGACGTCATTGGCGTAGCCGGCACTCTTAAGTGCTTCGGCGACTGAGAGATATGCGTCGTGGAGGTGGACGTACTTGCCGACCAGGCCGATCTTAACGACCTCATCGATGTGATGGATCTTGTCGACCATCTCTTTCCAGTGCGTGAGGTCAGGCTCGCCGGCTTCCAATCCCAGCTCCCTGCAGACGATCTCCGAGAAATGGGCGTCTTCGAGCATAAGCGGTGCCTCATAAAGGACAGGCAGGGTGATGTTCTCGATTACGCAGTCTTCCTTAACGTTGCAGAAATGGGCGATCTTCTTCATGATCTCGTCTTCGAGCGGCTCGTCACAGCGGAGGATCAGGACGCCCGGATTGACTCCCATTCCCTGCAGCTCTTTTACGGAGTGCTGGGTTGGCTTTGACTTGTGCTCGTCGGAACCTCTTAAGAAAGGAACGAGGGTTACATGAATAAACAGGCTGTTCTCACGGCCGACTTCCAGAGATATTTGTCTTACTGCTTCTATGAAGGGCTGCGATTCGATATCACCTACGGTACCTCCGATCTCGGTGATAACTACGTCAGCGTTGGTCTTCTTTCCTACGCGATATACGAATTCCTTTATCTCGTTCGTAATGTGCGGAATAACTTGAACAGTCGAGCCTAAGTATTCGCCTCTTCTTTCTCTGTTGAGGACGTTCCAATAGACTCGACCGGATGTGAGATTTGAATATTTGTTGAGGTCTTCATCGATGAATCTCTCGTAGTGACCTAAGTCGAGATCCGTCTCTGCGCCGTCTTCGGTGACATAAACTTCGCCGTGTTGGTATGGACTCATGGTTCCGGGGTCGACGTTAATGTAGGGATCAAGCTTTTGGGCAGCCACCTTGAGACCCCTCGCCTTAAGCAGTCTGCCTAACGAAGCGGCTGTGATACCTTTGCCCAAGCCTGAAACAACTCCGCCGGTTACAAATATATATTTAGTCATGGTAAATATCTCTTTTCTTATAAATACAAAATTCTAAGTAATCCCCAGAGTTCGAAAACTCCGGGGGTTACTTAGTTGGGTGGAATATGAGGATCTGTTATTTTACGCTGAAGAGCAGGTCACCGTAGGAAGGAAGCGGCCAGCATTCCTTGGAGACATATGTCTCGGCTTCGTCAGCGGCCTTACGGATGTCGTTCATTGCAGGAATGACTGTATCCTTGATGAAGGCGCTTTCAGTGATGATGTCACTTTCTCCGTTTGCTCCGGCGATAGCCTTTTCGAGATCGTTAGCTCCTGCATAGACCTTGTCTGCGAGGTCTGAGAGCTTAGCGATGATGTCGCCTTCGTAAACACATGCTGCGGAAGGAGATACTGCCTTCTTGGCGGAAACGCTGCCTGCGAGCTTGTTCTCGTAGCACTCGATCGCAGGAAGGATCATGCGGCGGCTCATCTCGAGCATTGTGTTAGCTTCGATAAGAACTGACTTGCTGTAGTTCTCGAGCATGATCTCGACTCTGGACTTAAGCTCTGCTTCTGTGAAGACCTTGTGTGATGTGAGCATCTTTACGTTCTTCTCATCGAGGAGGTGAGGCATACAGTCAGGTGTTGTCTTGTAGTTTGAAAGACCTCTTACCTCTGTTGCTTCCTTGACCCATGCATCGTCATAGCCGTTGCCGTTGAAGAGGATCCTCTTGTGATCCTTGATGGTCTTCTTGATCATCTCGTGAAGTGCTGTCTCGAAATCTTCAGCGCCTTCCAATCTGTCTGCATAGATCTTCAATGACTCTGCTACAGCTGCGTTGAGCATCATGTTTGCGCAAGCAATGCTGTTGGAAGAACCAAGGCTTCTGAACTCGAACTTGTTGCCTGTGAAAGCGAAAGGTGAAGTTCTGTTACGGTCTGTTGTATCACGTGCGAAGCGGGGAAGTACGTCAACACCGAGCTTCATGATCTTCTTTTCAGCGCCCTCGTAAGGCTTGTCATTCTCGATAGCGTCGAGGATGGCTGTGAGCTCATCGCCAAGGAAGATCGAGATGATTGCCGGCGGAGCCTCGTTAGCGCCTAATCTGTGGTCGTTGCCTGCTGTTGCTACTGAGAGACGGAGGAGATCCTGATAATCGTCGACTGCCTTGATTACTGCACAGAGGAAGAGCAGGAACTGAGCGTTCTCATAAGGTGTAGCTCCGGGTGAAAGGAGGTTGATGCCTGTATCTGTAGCCATTGACCAGTTGTTGTGCTTACCTGATCCGTTAACGCCTGCGAAAGGCTTCTCATGGAGCAGGCAGACCAGGCCATGGCGTGCTGCAACCTTCTGCATGATCTCCATCATGAGCTGGTTCTGGTCGGTAGCGATATTCGTTGAAGAATAGATAGGTGCGAGCTCGTGCTGTGCGGGAGCAACTTCGTTATGCTCTGTCTTGGCAAGGATTCCGAGCTTCCAGAGTTCCTGGTTAAGGTCATTCATGAACTCCTGTACCTTGGGCTTGATAACGCCGAAGTAATGGTCGTCCATCTCCTGTCCCTTAGGAGCCTTGGCGCCGAAGAGTGTTCTGCCTGTGTACTTGATGTCAGGACGCTTGTCGTACATTTCCTTTGTGATGAGGAAGTATTCCTGCTCAGGACCTACTGATGTATGAACATACTTTGCATCTTCATTTCCGAAGAGTCTCAAGATACGGAGAGCCTGCTTGTTCAAAGCTTCCATGGATCTGAGCAATGGTGTCTTCTTATCAAGAGCCTCACCTGTGTATGAGCAGAAAGCTGTAGGGATGCAGAGTGTCTTATCCTTGATGAATGCATAAGATGTAGGATCCCATGCCGTATATCCTCTTGCCTCGAAAGTAGCTCTGATGCCGCCTGTCGGGAAAGAAGATGCGTCAGGCTCGCCCTGGATCAGGTTCTTGCCGGAGAATGCCATGATGACGCCGCCGTCAGGAGAAGGCTCGATAAATGAATCGTGCTTTTCTGCTGTTACGCCTGTGAGAGGCTGGAACCAATGTGTGAAGTGTGTAGCGCCCTTTGAAAGAGCCCAGTCACGCATAGCTGCGGCTACTTGATCAGCTACACCTGAATCAAGCTTTGCGCCCTCATCGATAGTCTTTCTGAGTGACTGATAAACATCCTCAGATAAAACCGCTCTCATGTTTCTGTCATCGAATACGTTCTCACCAAACATTTCCGGTACAGTCTTTGTTTCCATATGTATGTCCTCCTAAAATTTATTAACTGTTTGAATCGGCTTCATACGAGCGGGGTATAACCCATCAGGTATTTATCCATTTCCGCTGCGCAGTGCCTGCCTTCTGCTATTGCCCACACTACGAGCGATTGTCCTCTGTGCATGTCTCCTGCCGTGAACACCTTCGGGATCGAGGTCTTATATTGTTCAGGTTCTGTCTTAACCGTTCCTCTTTGCGTAAGCTCTACATTGCTTTCTTTTGCGATATAGTCTTCTGCTCCGACAAAGCCTGCGGCGATTATCAGGAGATCGCACTTTATTGTTTGTTCACTGCCCTCGATCTCAACGAGTTTTCTGTCTTCGAACTTGACCTTGACTGTCTTGATCTCTTTGAGCTTGCCCTTCTGCATAATGAGTTCTTTTACTGTTGTCTCGTATATGCGCGGGTCGTGACCGAATACCTTTATTGCTTCCTGTTGTCCGTAATCGGTCTTCTCGACCTTCGGCCACTCAGGCCAGGGATTGCTCGGTAATCTCTCTTGAGGGGGCCTTGCCATCATTTCTAACTGTGTGATGCTCTTGCACCCTTGTCTTATGCATGTACCGACACAATCGTTTCCGGTATCACCGCCTCCGACTACGACTACGTTCTTGTCTTTGGCACTTATCGTCCACTTGCCGGCCTTTCCGGAGAGGAGGTCCTTTGTAGCGGACTTAAGGAAATCTACTGCGAAGTACATGTCCTTACATTCATCAGAACCCTTTGCAGTAATCGTTCTGGCTTTTTTAGAACCGCAGCAGAGCGCGACTGCATCGAATTCTTTTACTATTTCATCGAAGGCAGCGCCGTTTCCGACATCAACACCGGTCTTGAAGACAACGCCTTCTTCTTCCATAAGTTTTCTTCTTCTCTCAATGACGCTCTTGTCGAGCTTCATGTTCGGGATGCCGTACATCAGAAGTCCGCCGATCTGGTCTTCACGCTCGAAAACCGTGACTTCATGGCCTCTGTGATTTAACTGGTCAGCAACTGCGAGTCCTGCAGGGCCTGCGCCGATAACCGCAACCTTCTTGCCTGATCTGTTTTTCGGGATCCTGGGCTTCATGTAACCCATCTCGTAACCCTTTTCGATCAGGAAGAGCTCGTTATCGTGGATCGTAACTGCTCCTGAATTTATTCCGTTGATGCATGCCTTTTCGCAAAGTGCGGGACAGACTCTTCCGGTGAACTCCGGGAAGTTGGATGTCTTCAAGAGTCTTGCAAGTGCGTGCTCGTAATGGCCTTTGTAGATCTCGTCGTTCCACTCGGGGATAACGTTATGTAAGGGACATCCCGTTACCATGCCCTTGAGGCATATAGCCGACTGGCACATCGGCACGCCGCAGTCCATGCATCTTGCTGCCTGGCAGCGTCTTTCTTCTTCATTTAAATGGTTGTGGAATTCTTCAAAGCCTGTGATTCTTTTTTCTTCTGTTACCCAAGAATCCTCGTGCCTGTCGTATTCCAAAAATCCTGTAGCTTTACCCATAAGATCCTCCTGA
>JAFYJX010000017.1 GCA_017537905.1 Clostridiales bacterium
GACAGGAATAAAAAAGCACTGCAAAAGCACAGTATAAGTGGACTTTTGCAGTGCTTTTGGAAAGATTCCGGCTCAGTCTTTCTTTTTTTTCTCGATCCTGTTGAACTGGGGCCTGACTTCGACCTCTGTGACGGCCGCGCCCTCGCGCATGTTTATGATCGACTTGACGCACTCGGCGGTATCTTCAGGGAGCAGGTAGCAGCCCTCCTCCTCGGAAGGTGTGAAATCGGCATTCCTGTAGAGCTTGGTTCCGAGCGTAAGATCCGGGCAGACAGTGACGACTCTTATTCCCGTTTTGCGGACTTCCTCGTAAAGGCTCCTGCCGTAGCTTCGAAGTCCGGCCTTCAGCGCGCCGTATGCTGCGCCGTGCGTGTTGATCCTGGTAGATGTGACTGATGCGATGTTTATCACCATGCCCTTTGTCTCTTTGAGCTTGGGGATCAGAGCGGAAGTTAAGATCATGGGCGCTTCTAAGTCAGTCCTGCACATCTCCTTGATCTGGTCTGCGGTGTTGAACTCAGCGAGGCCATAGTAGGCTGAGCCTGCCGCATTGACCAGGAGATCGACATTCTTTATTTCAGATACTTTCTTTAGAAGAATATCTGTATCTCTTATATCTAACGATAATCTCTTCTCGAAAAAGTCGGCATTCTCAGGAAAGATCCTGCCGATTCCGTAGACCTTGTAGCCTTCGGCAGAGAGCATCTTTGCTATCGCAAGTCCTATGCCGGAAGACGCTCCGGTGACGATCGCTGTCTTTAATTCCATGTGAAGATCTTCTCCCTTCCGATGTGCTTTTCGAGCAGGGCGCAAACATAATCCTGCATTTCCTTATCGGTGTCAGGTTCGTACTGTGCGACGCCGTCCCTGATGACATAAGGATACCACGCGGTCTTCGAATCAGGGTATGACTTACGCATCTTGTTTAAGTAATCTGCCGATATCCTGAACGTGCCGACGCTGACATCCGTGAGCATTCCAAAATCGATCGCAGCAGCGCACTCGTCAACAAGTTTTGCATACGCTTCCTTCCATTCAGGGATCTTTATTATCGGGTCAAAACAGAGGCGGACCTTGGCACCTTTATCAATAGCTTTCGCAGCTGCACTTATACGCGCACTAACAGGTGCGGTACTCCGCTCATAACGTTCCACGACCTCCGACGGCGACACCGTAAAAGCATAGATGATGTTCGATATGTTATCGCATACAACAACGGCAGCTTTGGTCCTTAGTTCCACGAGCAGGTCGCCTTCCGCGAGACACAAATCTTTCCAGAAATCAGCGTGACCGGTAAGGCCGTTCATCGCGAGGAGATCCGTGTCGTAAGAAGCACAGACATACATCGGACCTTCTTTCAATTTCTCCAGGACATCGTTTCTGTAGTCTTCGAGATTTACGAAAACGACCATATTCGAGGACGGATACATACCCTTCAGATAGCAGTATTCGCAGTCGAAAGGACAATTCATCATGGAGCTCGCGTAATAGAAATTCTTCTGTCCCATGGACTGGCACACCGGCGCGCCCTTAAAGATTCTGTTACCGTCCCTCACGGCGATTATCAGCGCCTGCTGCTCTTTCTGCGCAGCGGCATTCTGCCTCTTCCTGTCGAAGACATCCTTGTAGTGCTTAATCCTGATTACGTGCGCGTCCGGAAGCTTTGCGAGGATCTCATTTGTCAGAGGGAACTCAAATGCTCTCTCCTCAACGTAGATATGAGTAAATCTCATCGAGCACCTCCCTTCCGGCTTTCTTGTCCTTTGCAGGGAGCCGCTCTTCTTTGCGCATCTTATCGAGCAGGCCCAGAAGTTCGTCTTCCCTGCCTGCTGCCACACAGTAATGCTCTATATCTTTTAATTCGTTCCTCATGTACTGCGTCAGGCGCATCTCCTCGAAAACACTGTCAGGCAGGAATTCATAGCTCTTCGGAGCGTCGCTGTTAACCAACAGCTCAGCGATCTTCGTTATCTCATCCAGATGCGCTCTTATCATCTGCGTCACTTCATTTTTTGAAGGAAACTTGTCGCCGCTGTCAGATACGACTTTGTAGAGCGCGAGATTGGACGGCGGAATGACTTTCAGGACAGCGTCACAGACCAGCGAAGATTCCATGTCGTAGAGCATGCCTTCTTCCACCGAAGTCACAACCTCCGAAGTTGTCGTGATGCTCATCTCGGAAGCACCGGAATCAAAAAGGATATCAGGATAAAAACGCCTGCCTGTAACATCTGATATGACCTGGTTTATGAGATAGCCCCTGCCAACGTTTTCGCCGGCGCAGATACCGACATTGAGAACATAGTCATTTGGAGTAAGACCGATCTTCGATATCGTGCTTATCGTACATCCGCCCACGCCCGTAACGACTACCTCGCCGGGCAGTCCGGTAAGTGCGGAAGCTTCGCATTTCAGAGCTGTAAGTATATAAAGCAAGCGGTTTACCCCTGTTTGTTTTTGATAATTATATTATAAAGTGTTAATATTAGTCGTCTTACAAGACAACGGAGGTTAGTTATGGACAGATTACTTACGGGCCTTCAGCCCAGCGGTTCACTTACGATCGGAAATTATGCGGGCGGCATCTCGCAGGTCGTAAACTATCAGAAAGACTATGAGACATTGCTCTTCGTCCCTGATATGCATGCTATTACAGTACCCCAGGATCCTGAGGCTCTGCACAGGAACATCATCAACGCCATCGCAATGTATATCGCTTGCGGCGTCGATCCGAACCTGCCCAACATGCACATCTACATTCAGTCGGAGAATCTCTATCACGCTAATCTGTCCTGGATCTTCGAATGCCACACACCTCACGGCGATCTTACGAGAATGCACCAGTTCAAGGCTAAGTCAGCGCTTCACGAAGCTTTCACGGAAGGCCTCGTAACATACCCTGACCTCATGGCTGCTGACATCCTTCTCTACGATCCGAAGTACGTTCCTACAGGTATCGACCAGAAGCAGCACGTTGA
>JAFYJX010000018.1 GCA_017537905.1 Clostridiales bacterium
AGTATTACATCGTAATGGTTGTGCATGACCAGGCCGCAGGCTTCGATGCCGTCTGCCGCCTCGTCGACTTCAAAACCGTTTTTAACAAAAAACGCAGAGACGATATGCCTCAGCGACACATCGTCTTCTGCGATCAGGAGTCTGTATTTACTATCGGTTCCAATCATTGCTTTGCTTTTTTCATCTCAAACCAGAAGGTTGTGCCGGCAGATCCGCTGTCGACGCCGAACTTCGCCTTGTGGAGCTCTAAGATGCTCTTGTTTACCGCGAGGCCGACACCATTGCTGCTAAGGCGGTCAGAACCGGACTTGTCCTTCTTGTAGAACAGATCCCAGATCTTCTTCTGATCCTTTTTGCTTATGGGTTCGCCGTCGTTGGTTATCCTGAAGATAACGTTGCTGCCGCTGCCGGCAAGGCGGATCTCGACCTTTTCCTTACCATATTTTATCGCATTGGAAAGGAAATTGGAGATGACCATTCTGATCATGTCGAGGTCTGCGGAAACTATGTATTCGCCGTCTTCGCTGTCCTTTGTGATGTCGACTTCGATGTTGCGGCTCCTCGCGAGTTCTTCCAGGTGATTGAAGCATACTTTCGAGAGGTCGAAAAGCTCGACATCTTCGAGATTGAGATTAACGTCGCCGGCATCCATTTTCGAGAGATCCAGAAGCGTGTTGACCATCTTCGTCATGTGGTCGACCTCAAAATTGATCTTCGCAGCGACCTGCGGGCGCTCGGTCTCCTCGACGATGTCCCAGTTCTCGATATAAGACTTGGTCACCGCGAGCGGAGTCTTCAGCTCGTGCGCAAAGCTCCTCGTAAGGTTCCTCGTCCTTGTCTCGTAGCGCATCCTGTTCACATACATCCTGCGCATCATGAAGATCGTAAGCGCGAGGAGGATGATGACTACGAACGGGAACAGATAGAATGCATATGCGTAGCGCTCGAAAACAATGGCCAGCGGGTGGAATACGAAAGTATCCTTTGTAACCACATAGACCTCGTCATTGTAGATGTATTCATATCTCGAATAATATGCATACGATGTAAGCCATCCGCTCTGTGAGAGTTCGAAAAATTTCGGATATTTGTAAGATTCTTCTTCAATCTCGTTGAATTTATTCTCAGCTTCTTTATTGAGTCCGGTGGGATCAGCATCGTAATCTTCTTTTGTGCCTACATTAATATCCATACCCTTATTAGTATCCAGTATCTCAGGAAGTGAAGAGACAGTAGTAGTTGAATAAGAACCATTCGATGCATCTTCTTCACTATTAAAATATATAAGGGCATCGCGGACACCGGAATTGTTTACAACATACATAAAATGCACGCATTCATCATCTTCTGATTCAACAACGACTGTGGCACGAATGTAATCTGTTGAATAGATTACATGTGAACTGCCGCCAACAAGCAATCTCCAATCTGTTATTCCGTAATAACCGATATTGGGATTCTCCGTACAATCGAAAGTTCTGTCGAAATTATAGTTCAGCATCAACCAGTCGGTATCGTTTTGCGTGATTGAATCCCTATAATCGATCGGCTTGAAATTTACGGCGTTCTGGATCTCATACATGTAATCCGCATTGACGTTACTTATCATCACATAAGTGCACAGCATGCCGCCGAGCATCATCACTGCAATAATCAATGCGCAGATTAGAACTGTGATCTTGATGTAAGTTTTCTTCATTCCTATTCTCCTAATATTTGCGACCAAATCCCCACTTGTACCGCTTTCTGATACTTGGAGTATAAAGGCGCGATGTGTAATTCTTATGTACATTTCAAAAATACTCTTCGCCGCTTCGGACAGTCCTCGAGCGCTGAAGCGCTCTGCGGAACTCGCGGCTTAGAAGAGTATTTTCTGAATCAAAAGAGTAAAATAGAAATATAACAAATTATAGATAGGGGAAATGGAATGAATTCAGAATTTACTAAGAAATTGGAATTGCTTGCTGCAAACAAGAAAGCAATCGACAAGGGCTTTTATTTCGAGATGGGAATAAGCCAGGTCGTTGCAGGCCTTCTTTTCGCGAGCGCGGGCAAAGAGGCTGACATCGAGAGAATGAAGGAGGCGAGGGCTATCCTGAAAAAGAAGGCCGGCGTTTTCTCCGCATTCAGAGATGCAACGGAACTCGTCATTCTCGCCAGAATGGCAACGGCGCCCGACATGGAAAGATACATCGACGACCTCATCGATGTATTCAACGTGCTTATGAAGGGCAAGGTTTTCGAAGACTCGTACATGGTGCTCACAGCCATGATCATCGTCGACCGCGGCAGAAAGGCTGATGCCGAATCGATCAAGAATGCGACAAACGAGCTCATGCGCCGCATGAGCAAGCGCCACCCGATCCTCACGTCGTCTGAGGACCTCGCTCTGGCTGCGCTCCTAGCGATGTCCGGACGCGATATCGATGCCGTCATGAACGACATGGAAGAGTGCTACGTATACACCAAGAAAGAGCTTAAGCTCAGGGCGGAGGCGAACTCCATCCAGGCGCTGTCTCAGATATTGGCGCTCACTGAAGGCGACATGAAGGCTAAGTGCGACAAGGTTGCCGAGCTTTTCGCAGCGTTCAAGGAGCACGGCTCCAAGTTCGGCACATATCTGGAATTCCCTGCGCTGGGCACTTTGCTCGATGTTCAGGTTCCGACAGACGTGCTCGTTCCGGAGATCATCGAGGCAGCCGACTTCCTTAAGAAGAACAAGGGCTTCGGCGGTCTTAGCATGGACAAGAAGACCCGCCTGATGTTCGCGGCACTACTCGCGAGCGAAGTTTATACAAGCGGCAGAGCTGCTTCCGGCATCATCTCCAACGAAGCGCTCGTTACAAACAATGCGATCATTGCAAGCAGCGTTATGGCTATGATCATCGCCGAAGAGGTCGCGATCATGGTCATCGTGATGTGCGCTGCAACGGCGAACAGCAACTGAGATTCGTTTAAACTTAAATGATTTGAGCGGCGCCGCAGGGTGCCGCTTTTCTTATATTTTCTCGTGATGTGTACACAAGCGCTTCAAAAATCAGAAAAATGTACACAAAATCGCAAAAAGTGTCCATTTTCGCGAAAAAAATAGGAAAAATGATACAGAAACGGGAAATTGTATCATTTTTGCTCTGAATTTAGGCCGTTTGTGTTACAGTTGCCGTTTCACCCTTTCGAGATTCCCGCCAATAAAATACAAAAATGACAGGAGAATGGGGGTCCCCTGTCATTTTTGGCTAAATATTCGGATAAGCGGCGTGATCATAAGTGGCTTTGAATGATCTTGTCTGCCGCCTAACTGACTTAGATTAGATCTCCTCGACTCTGACGTTCTTGATATGGATCGTAGCAGTGTCTTTGTGCTTACCCATGTTGAACTCGAGTCTGCCGTTGTTGTCGTCCTTGTCCTTCATCTCGAACTCGAAAGTGAATGTCTTCCATTCAGTCGTGAGGTCGATTGACGTGTCGGGCAGGTAGCGGATCCAGCCGGCGTTCGGCGCGGATACGCAGACGATACATTTTCGGGCTTCGTCCGCTCGGATATCGAAAGTGACTTTATACTTGTGCCCCTTGATCATCGGGAGATCGGGGTGGACGAGCTGAACAGAATATTCCTCGGTTCCGTAATTCTGTGTGTAGATGATCATCTCGCCGTCCTTGATCTCGGCTGAGCCTTCTCCGCCGTTGAAAAGGAGGAACTTCCAGTCGACATCGTCATCAAGGTTCTCTGCTACAGAGAAGTCTCCGTTGCGGATGAAGTTGCCGTCGGGAAGGGCTTCCCTGAACTGCATCGGGGGCTTGGTAACGTTGGTGTCGTAAGCGTCCTTCTGATAAACGCGGACGTAATCAACTTCGAATTCAGCCTTGGAGAAGTCGGTCGTGGCGTCCGGATTTCCGGGCCAGTTGCCGCCTACTGCGAGGTTCATCTGAATGTAGAAAGGCTGGTTGAACGGTGCCGGATAGGGCTTATCGTCCATGCCCTCTTCTGCGGTGAACCAGTCGTTGCATGTGAGAACGAGCTCGCCGTCAGTGTAGAAGCGCATCTCGCCGGGTTCCCACTCTACGGAGTATTCGTGGAACTTGGCAGAGAATCTCTCGTCGCCTTCCTTGGTGATCGTGCCCTGCTGCTCAGCGTGGGGCTCACCGTAGTGGATTGTTGAATAAGAAATGGTCGTGTCATTGCCGAGGGACTCCATGATGTCGATCTCGCCGCACTTGGGCCACTGACCGTAATAGGATTCCTGGTTGGGCATCATCCAGATAGCGGGCCACAAACCCTGTCCTTCCGGAACCTTGGCGGAAACAACTACTTTGCCGTACTGGAACTGCGTCTTGTTCCAACCCTGGATCTTGCCGGATGTGTAGTAAGGCTTGCCGTTCTTCTCGGTCTTGATAGCCTTCAGTACGAGCTTGCCGTCTCTTACGAAAATGTTCTCGTCAGATTCCGTGTATTCCTGCAGCTCGTTATTAGTCCACCCCGGATCACGCTTTTCGCGGTTCCACTTGGTCTCGTCAAGCTCCTTGCCGTCGAACTCGTCGCTCCAGAGAAGGTTGTAACCGTCGATAGAGGGCGTCTGAGTTGCCTTTTTGCCGCAAGCAGCCATGGGGAGCAGCATGGAAAGTGCCAGGATAGAACTGATGATTCTAGTGCTCTTCATAATTGCCTCCTGTTGTTTTTGTCCGTCTGCCCTCAAAATATCAACTTTGCACTTTTGGTTATTGCTTTTTCATAACTTATTTTTGCGTTTTCATGCTATAATGATTCTCGAAAAGTTAATCCTCACGCTTATTTGATTTCATCATTTTTGGAGGGTTCTGGCGTGAGGACAGGTGAAAAGATTTACTACAGGGGGCGCCTGAAGCCACCGCAAAGATTTACTACAGGGGGCGCCTGAAGCCCCCGCAAAGATTCACTACAGGGGGCTCTTATGCCGGCACCGCGCAAGAAAATCTCATATCAGGAGTTCCTTCACAGGGAATACGGATTCTTCAGAGCGCCTTTGGCGCCTGAGATGGACTTCTACGAGACGATCCGCTCCGGTAACCTGCGCAAGATCAAGACTCTTTTGAACGAGCCCTTCAACTCGAAGCAGGGTCTGGGCGTGCTCTCGAATAACCCGCTGCAGAACCTCAAGTACCACATGACGATCACGACCGCCCTGGTCGCGCGCTTCTGCATCAGCGGCGGCCTGTCCCAGTCCGAAGCTTATTCATTAAGTGATTACTATATAAGGCTCGCCGACGAGGCAACGACCGCAGAGGAGATCTCCGAGCTCCACAATGAGATGTGCCTGCACTACACGAAGCAGATGTCATCTTTGCAGAGATCGAGCGTAACTTCGAAGGCTGTGAGTACCGCGATCAACTACATTTACGAGCATCTGCACACGAGGATAACTTTGGAGACATTATCGTCAGTGACGAATCTGTCAGCGCCTTATTTTTCGCGCCTGTTCAAGAAAGAGACAGGCTACTCGGTAAGCGAATACATCCTCAACAAAAAGCTCGAGACGGCCAAGTCGATGCTCGCGTCGTCCTCGTATTCGATCGCGGAGATCTCAGCGTCACTGGCGTTCCCCAGCCAGAGCTATTTCACGAATGTGCTGAAAAAAGATTGCGGCCTGACGCCCAAGGAATACAGGAGCCAGAACCGCAATATTGATTTCTATCTGCAGCGCGCGTTGATGAGCTGAGGGCGGCTGGTATATTTTTGTGCCCCATTTTTAACATATAAATTTTTGGGGCACAAAAGGGGCCTTTTTTTACCCCAAATTTTCATATAACAATTTTGGGGAACACCGGACAGTCTTTTCGCATTCTCGAATTAAGATTTACAGATACAGCTCCAGATCCGAGCAGTTCCACGGGCCAAACGGAGTGTCTATTACGTGCGAACCGTAAACCTTAAAGCCTACTGCTTCATAGCACTTGCGGGCCTTCGGGTTGTTGTCGAAAACACCAAGGTCAATGCGTGTCGCGGTGAGATTGTCGCGGACAAACTGAACTGCCAGGCGGACGAGCTCGCTGCCGTAGCCTTTGCCGCGGATATTGGGATCAACGATGACGAATCCCAAACGAACAGATGAATCGTCAGTCTCAGACGGGTATCTGATGATGATGTGCGCGACGACTTTGCCTTCTTCGTCGACACCGGTGAGCGGAATGAAGCGCCCTGTCTTCATGGCAGGCGCATAATTGTCGTCGATGCTGTAGGGCAGGAGAGGGAAGAATCCGTAGCGGTCAGCGGACCACTGGTAGAGCTCCATTTCGTTTCTGACCCAGCTTGCGATGATTGGCGAATCTTCTCTGGTATATGCGCGTAATTTCATTCTTCACCTCCGCAGAAAGAAGCGATTTCTTTTTCCAATAACCGGTACACGTTTGCCACCAGAAATCCGTCTGCGATCGCGTGATTAAGGCGCACGGTAAGAGGCATCATGAGGCGTCCGTTTTCTTCTCTGTACTTGCCCCAGTTTATGATCGGCGGCAGGTATACGTAGCCGTCGGGAAGTTCGACATTAAGTGAGTCATAAGACAGCCAGGACACATAAGATGCGTCAAACCAGTTGGGGTGGTTCTCTGCGTCGAGCAGGTATTCGCGGGTCTGCTTAGCAGCTTCAACATCGGCAACAGCATTCTTATAGAACTCGTTGTAATCCGGTGAGTAGTTGGTATAGACGGGCGTGCAGGTCTCAGTGTCTTCGTGGAAAACATACTGCGTGGGGTTGATCACGTCGTAGCAGATGAGCTCGTTGGTCTGCCAGCGGTAACTCATCTTGTAATCGTCGCGCGAATTCAGGACCTTGCACAGGAGGTACAGGAAATTGATGTAGAACTTGGTGTTCGTTTCTTTCGAGCGCTTAACGAGGTCGGTGACGTCGACTCTCGCGGTCATGGAAACCGAGCATTTGCAGTCCTCGGTGAAATGGCGGAAAACGCCCTTTCTGTAGTACTCATTCATATCGATAACTTTGTAATTCATAATTCAATCCTTCTCGTAAAAAACTATGTCCATGCGGTCGTTGATGTGTTCAATTTTGCCGGTCCTGTGGTAGCCCATCTTCTCGTAGAGATGGCAGTTGCCCTTCTCCTGCAAGATCGTGTCGAGAGACCAGTTGTCAGCGCCGTAGAGCTCTTCGACAGCGAGGATAGCGTCCTGCGCGTAGCCTTTGCCGCGGTATTCCTTCATGATCCACAGAGGCGAGATGCGCTTCCTCGAGCCGTCGTTCATATCGACCACTCGGATGACGCCGACGTCAGCGCCTTCAGCTTCGATGAAGAAGTATTTTGTCCACGGCTGTTCGAAGCGCGCGATGACCTTGTCCACGGGCTCTGCGCCCGGGCTTAAGTCGTAGTCTTGATACTTTTCCAAAAGCTCGTGAAAGGCTTCGACCTGCATTTCCCAGATCTTCTGAATTTCGTTTCTTTTTGCCTGTCGTAACGCAACGCTCATTTTCTTGTCAGCACCATGCACTCCGTAGAGTTCGTAAATCCGAGGCTCTCGTAAAGGGGCCTGCCCATCTTTGTCGCGTCGAGGCTGATCTCGGTCGCGCCTCTTTTCCAGGTCTCGTCGATCAGCATGTTTACCATCTTGCGCGCGATGCCCTGGCGGCGGTATTCGCTTCTCGTGTAAACGTTCATTAAGTGCGCGCGCTTTCCCGTAGGATGCGAAAAAGTCGGCATTATGCGCATGAAGCTCATCGACGCGCAGCCGGCAACAATATCACCGTCCAAAGCGAGCACAGTAACCTGGTCGCCGTTCAGAAAATAATCGCGGCTCTCATTGACTATCTCGTCGGTGTAAACGTAGTCAGCCGGCAGATCATTTACAACCTTAAGCATCTCAAGGCGGCTGCTCATGAGAAGCTCGATATCGTCGTTTGTAGCTATTTTAAATTCAACCATTTTATTTCCTCTTTAACACAGCTACGGCAGCATAGTGTTTGATGTTAAATTTGTCAGGAACGTTCTTCAAAAGTTCCCTGTGCTCGGCATCCCATTTCGCGAGTTCTTCCGGCGACAAAGATGCGCCGACGCCTCTGCACGCGATCATGCGTCCGTGCCAGGATTCTTTCGTGAAAGGTACCTCAAGATCGTACTCTTCGTGGTATTCAAGGTCGAAATAATCGAACATCACATCCGGTATGTGGATAGGGTGCTTTGTCTCTCTGCCACCGGACCAGTTGGGGCTGTACTTTAAGACCAGTTCCTCGCTCGCGCCTGCGATCTTATCTTCGAATGGCAGCCATGCCATGAAAAGGATCACGAGCCTGCCGTCTTTCTTGAGGATGCGCGCGAATTCAGGCGCGACCTTCTCGTGATCGAAATACCAGAAACACTGGCACGCTGTAATTACGTCGAAAGTCTCATCAGGGAAGTCGATCTTCTCGGCTGAGACTGCCTTATAATCAATGTTCATGCCAGCTTCAGCGGACAGCCTTTTTGCCTGTTCGATCTGCTCAGGAGAGATATCAGTACCTGTCCATTCAGCGCCAAACTTATACATGTTGCGGGGAAGAACACCCGTGCCTGTTCCGAGATCTAGCACCTTCTGGCCCTTTACGCAAAGGCCTCTGTCAGCAACCTTCTGATAGAATTCGTCAGGGTAGATATCTCTGTACTTTGCATAAAGTTCAGATGTCTTTCCCCAGTCAAATGCCTTTCCGGCGTCGATTCTGCTGTCTGTAATATCCATATTCCTGCTCCAATTGTCTGAAAACTCTTTATACATTATATCGCAGAGAGTATAGTTAGTTATGTAGGGCAGGGTAATAGGATTTCATAAATTGCGGGAGCTTGGAAAGCTCATTTTGGGGAAGTTGTATGAGCATATGAAAACTAAAACACAAACCAAATTGCTAATATTTACAACCGTTCTGATGTTCCTCATAGTAGCTGCTTATGGCTTTATTGATTCATGGCAAAAATCAAAATCAATAGTAGAGGGTTTAAAAACCGGCATTACGTTGAAAGAAACAGTTGTGTTTGATGATCAGCATATTGTTGAGCGATATGGCGGACCGGTTACCCTTGAAGCTGGAACGGCCGGTGAGATTTTTGACGTAATAGATTGGCATATAGAAAAGTATAACAATAAGCATATCAAAGCGAGTTTTGATCTCAATGAAGGTCAGCAATTTAATGTTATTCTGGGATATGAGATGGGGAGCGAAAAGGATACCGATATCATAATCGAAGAACACAAGACGACTGTAAGCATTTCTGATGGTTATAATACTCAGGAAAACCATAGCACATATGTATCTGTGACCCCAGTAATAAACATTAACAAGATCAAAGATTCGCAGAAGATAGCATCTGAGTTTAAGCAGATGCGCGAGAGGTACTATCAGCGTGTAAGGCAAACCATAAGAGACGGCAGCATTAAGGGTGCAATTGTTGCTCTCGCGTTGGTAGCAGTTATCTGGCTTGTTAAACTTATCGTGCGCAAAGAAAAGGCTGGCAAAGTACTTGTAATACTTACCATTTGTATTGATGGTTTAATGCTGTCTGTTGATATGTTCGCGTTCTATTTTACCTTGGCGATGGCTTAGCGATGTAAAGTCTTACAGTGCCTTAATAAACTTATCCGCCAATTCCGGCCACACGCATACTTCCGGGAACTTGGGCGCGTTGGGATCGTAAGGCCAGGGCTTTAAGAAATCAAGCAGGCTTTCAGGGTCGCCGTCGAATTCGATGAGACCTTCTTTTATTGCCTTTACGAGCGCGAAGCTCTGCTCTGCAGAATAGGGTTCACCGTGCTTTCCTCTGGCCCAGTCTTCGGTCGGGATCGAGAGGCCGTGGAAGCCGTGTGGGAAGGTGATGTGCTCGTATTTAACGCCTGCTTTTTCGCACGCTTCAGCGTAAAGATAGCTGTTCTTAACGGGCACGAGATTATCCTCTTCCGTCTGCCAGATGAAGCAGGGCGGATTGGTTGATTTAACGTGCTTCTCAAGTGAGTATTTATCGAGAAGAGCCTTTGCTTCTTCGTCTTCGCGATCGTAGATATCGCCGCCCAATAAGAAGCGGAAAGAATCCTGGTGAGCAAACTCTCCTGAAGTGATTACAGGGTAGGAGAGGACTGCTGCGTCAGGGCGGCAGGAAATATCAGCATATAGAGGATTTTCATCAGAAATCTCATCCCAGTAATCGCATACTGATGCGCAGACGTGGCCAGCTGCAGAGAAGCCGCAAATATAGAATTTTGAGGGATCTATGCGATATTCAGAAGCATTCTTACGAACAAAACGAATCGCTCTCGCGAGGTCTCTCATTGCCTGATCCATAACCGGAACGCGGCAGAGCTGGTTGGTCGTGTAGGTCATTACAAAACAGTTGTAGCCGAGCTCGTTGAAGCGCTTTGCGACGAGCTCGCCTTCGGGCGGAACGACGACTGCATAGCCGCCGCCGGGGAGGACCATCATGCAGGGGTGAACCTCGCCGTCGTCAAGAAGATATGCCCTTAGATTCGGCGTGAAATCAAATGCCAGTGGATAAGTGTATTCGCCCTTCTGCCAGATGTCGATCTTTTCCATGTGATAAATCCCCCTTTTCGAGCTCGAAAACATAATCAATTATAGCCTTGAAAGGGGCCGTTGAGAATGCGTTTGGCGCCAGTTTTGGGGACAGTTTGTCAGTGGATCTCTTCGGTGACTTTGCGGATGCGGTCAGAGGCGTTCATGAATGCCTGGACGATCACGGGATCGAAGTTCTTGCCGGCGTTTTCCTCTATGAATTTCATCGCATCATCGAAGGACATGCCCTCTTTGTAAACACGCTTTGCGACGAGCGCGTCGAAAACATCTGCTATGGACATGATCCTCGCAGACAGCGGGATCTCCTCGCCCTTAAGGCCGCAGGGATAGCCTTCGCCGTTCCACTTCTCATGATGGTAATGGGCCATGTTCTCAGCTTCGCCGAGATAGTCCTGCTTCAGGGCTTCGCTCGCAACGCTCCTCTTAACTTCGCGGATGATCTTCGCGCCCTCTTCGGCGTGGCTCTTCATGATCTTGTACTCTTCGTCGGTGAACTTGCCGGGCTTGTTGAGGATCGTGTCAGAGATCTTGATCTTGCCGATGTCGTGCATAGGCGCGGATGCGACAACGTTGTTCTTGTATTCCTCATTAACGGTCTCAGGGTAGAGGCCTTCCTTGATGAGCTGGTCGCAGATGATCTCGACATACGCGGACGTGTTTTTGATGTGTGTGCCGGTCGACTGGTCGCGGCTCTCAACGAGGTCAGCCATGACGTTGATCATGCCGGTCTGGAAAGTGGAGATCGCCTCGTTCTTCTTCTGCGATTCGTTGATGAAGTCGACTGTGTCGCGCGTTGTTTTCGCCATCGCATCGTATAGATGCTCTATCTCATCGCCGGTCTTGATCTCGAGGTCCTTGATGCTGTCGAGAGTCTCTTTTCGCGCTTCGTCATCGGTATAAGCGAAGTCGCCCGCGAGCTTGGCGAGGCTGTTAACAGGGCTTACGATGAAGCGCTTTGCAATATACGTGCTCACGGTAAGGACCGTGATGAGGAAGCCCAGAAGGAGCGTCATGTTGCGGAACATGAATGTTCGCTCGACATCAGCGATATTAGGCATCGAGACGTCGACGCAGACGTAGGCCGTGCACTGGCCTCTGTAGTTATAGACCGGAACGTAAGCCGACAAGAGCCACCCGTAAGTGTCGTCCGTAATGATGGGGTCGATCTCTCTGCCCGCGAGAAGGTCGTCGATATAAGGCTCGAAGCTCTCGTCAAACGGAATGATGGTGCCCGTTTCAGAGGCGGGCGTGTCAGGCGTGTCGATGTCGAAAACGACGTGGCAGCCATCCTCCTTTATCTGATAGACATACAGGTACTGGATCCTGTCTGAACTGTTGAGGATGAGGCCGTAATACCTCTTGATGCGGTAATAACCCTCAGCGGCCTCTTTCTTGGTCATGTAGTCTTCGATCATGTTGCCGTCGATCATCGAAGCTGCGAAGTTCGCGGTGTCCTTGGCATATTTGGCTTCGGACTCTTCGAGCGTGGAACGGAACATCTTGAAACTGACATATGTAACGACGGCAGCCGCGATGCAGAAAATGAGCGATACCGCGATGATTATCTTCGAGCTCAGCGAGATGCCCCTCTTGGCCAGCGCCGCAACGTCGATCCTGTCCCTTGCAGGCTTTAACTTCTTCGGATAGAACTTGTAGATCGCGAAAGCCAGGAAAGTGCTGATCAACTTGTCCGGCACGTCCATTATGAGACCTGCGTAGAGCTGCGCGAGGAAAGCGTCCGAAATGGTATTGGTGTAGATGATGCCGGCCAGCGACGACGCGAGCTCTTCGCCCATAGTGTTTCCGAAAAGGCCCCATGTGATAATGGAACCCAGGCCGCCGCCGATCAGGACGAAGCTGACTATCGGAATGACGATCTTCCAGGAGAGCTTCTTGAAATATTTCTTCTGCGAGAAGGCCGCTGCGGCGAGCGCGATAAGGACGTTGATCAGGCAGTAAAAGATATTCGAGTCGTTCTTAATACCGTAAACGAGCAGATTGATGAGTGAACTTAGAACATTGGTGGTAAATCCGACCAGGACGCCCGGCAGAAAGCCGCCCGTAATGGCAGCCGCGATGGTTCCGATACAGTCAAAATAGAATGGAAGCTGAAGCAGTTCGGCCGCTTTTCCGCAAACGAGGTTCAGCACGATGCCAAAGACAACAAGCCCCATGAGCTTCAGATCTTCATGTGATTTGTTGTTCGTAGCCATATAAGTGCCCCTTTTCTGTTCAAAAAAGCGCCCGGTTGGTCGAAAAGACCTCTAGTTATATGGATACTATCAAATTCATTTGCTAACTTCCATTAACATTATGTAAAAAATGCTTTTTTGGAAGTTTAAAAAAAAGCATTTATTTGACGACCGCCTTGTAGATAAGGCTTACAACGATGTCCAGTGCAAAAATGGCCGCCGGCACGTAGCACAGGATGAGCCAGGCTTTCCTGGCCATCTTTTTCTCGAGCCACTCGAAAACCGGGATCACCACAAACTGCAAAAATACGCCCGCCACGCCGAAAAACAGCACCGACCTCGCGCACACGAACCCGTTGATATTGCCCCAGTTAAGGATCTCCTCGTTATAGTCCCAGAGCCTGATGCCGAATACGTTGAGGCACACCCAGCCGGTCGCGAGCTCAAGTATGCCCGATGCGACCGTCGCGAAAAGAAAGACCAACAGCGGATTTTTCCTGAACTTGAACGTGAGGCCCAATATGATCAGTCCGCCGAATCCGTAGATCGGTATCCACGGCCCGAACGTCGTGCCGCGCTTGACCCACTCGCCCAGATCGAAGCGGTAGAAGATCTCCTCATAAATGAAGCCGAAGATGCCGCCGAAAGTAAACACGAGCATCAAGAGCGGGAATCTGGCCTTAAGATAATCTTTGTTCATGAGGGTCTCCTTTTTGGGGCCCGCGCAGGCCGCCTTGTCATCCTTTTCGCGCGGTTATTTTATCGTAAAGCTCAGCACTATGTCGAGCACAAACAGCCCGAATAGAGCGATTGTAACAATGTTAAATGCCTTCGGACGCCTGCTTTGGAACTTCTCTGCGAGGGGCAGGACGCCGTACATCAGGAGCATCCCGAAAAGCCCCCAGGTGATGACCGATCTGATGCAGATATAGCCGTTTACGTGCCCCCAGTTCCAAATGACGTTCGAGTAATTCCACAGCCTCCTGTGGAAGAATTTGTCGATGACATAGCCGCTCGCGAGTTCCAAAAGTCCGCACGAGACCGCTGCGGCGAGGAAGACCAAAAGCGGCTTTTTCTTCCTCTTTAACCCGATCGTGAGCGCGAAGATCAGCAGCGCGCCGAACCCGTAGATCGGTATCCACGGCCCGAACGTCGTCCCGCGCTTAAAGAAATGCCCCTCATTGATGTAGCCGCAGATCTCCTCGTATATGAAGCCGATGACACCTGCGACCGTGTAGATCAGCATGAGCAGCGGGATAAGTTTTTTCGCGGGTGTTTTGGACAAGGGGCGGCTCCTTTTCGAGGGGTTATGAGTCCATTATATAAAACTTTCCGGTTATTGTAGGGGGCAATCAGATGGGCGTGTAGTTGATCCTCTCGTTGCTGCCTAGCAACGTCCCGAAGACCGCTGTATTTATCTTCGCCGCCAAATACCTGGCATCCAGCGGCTGATCCTCTGTGTTGTATGTAAAGAAAGCATCCTGATCGATGAGCAGCCCCGCATCCGTGAATGTGCTGCATTTAAGTTTTATATCGCGGTTATAACCCGCGTAATTCATCAGCCCGAAATGCTCATGAAACTTGCACGTATCCAGCTCCGGAATATACAGCACAAAATCCGGATACTGCGGCTTCTTCACACCGGCGAACTTCACCTCCGGCTCATACTTAAACGGTATGCCCATTTCAGTGTAAAACATTGCAATCTCCTTCTCCGCCGGCGAACGGTACTGAATTCCGTTAAACGGATGAAGCATCGGCTTCGGATACATTGTGTTGGCATCGTTTTTCAGGCTGTCGAAATACTCTTTATTCAAGACAACCTGCTCGTTATAATCAGTCCTCAACCGCTTTATGATCTTCGGCGGATCGTACACCGGCGGCGGCATCCTGTAATAGCTGTCCCAGATGGCCTCATAGACTTTGAGCCGGCGCTCAAGTTCCTCGCGCTCGAGCATCGCGGCATAGAGCGCTTGGCCTTTGGGAGAATTAAGTTTAATTCTGTGGTTGTTTGTCCAAACTTGCAGTGTTTGGATACCACGTCGATTAACTGAATGTAGATTTCCTCTAGGCAGTTGAGAAAGACGCTTTTTGCAGTAATTGATTTTAAGAGCCAATAGCTCTTTTGGGATGTACTTATCTAAATATTCCATGCCTTGATTCTATGGGGTTTTAATGCAGAATCAACCGACAAAACCCGACAAAATCGACAAGCGAAAACCCGGGAGGAAGTTCTTTCGAGAGGTAAAAAAGAAATAAGTAATAATTTATTATAACCGGGCGAGATACGAATGGAGTTTTTCACAATTTGGTTACGCAAATGTACCTGATTTCGGCCGATTTTGTAACCATTTATGGTAATTAGATGCTCGGGTTACAAAACTGGTTACAAATTCAGCGGTTTTTGTAACCAAATTCAGCATCCTGCGGGTTTCATGGCTCAAAGCAGCTCGAAAAGCACAGCGCCGGCATTGCAAAAACGGGTCGATAACTGCGCCTAACCGCGCGAAAAGCCCGGTAGCAGCTCCCACCCCACACAAAAAAGGCGCCCCCACAGCGGAGGGCGCCTTACAGAAGCGGTGAATTAAGAAGATCACGATTCCTTCAACTCATCCCATGACTTGGAGTCGTCCACGAAGCCGTCGGCAGACTTGGCCTTGACGATGAGCTTGACGATCAGGCCGGAGCAGAGGATCAGGGCAACGACACCCCAGCCGAAGATGATGTTGGCCGTGAGTGAGTATCCGTCCTTGGCGCCGTAGACACCGTGGTTGTCGCCGGTGATGAGGGTGTAGATGTTCCAGATGAACAATCCTGCAAGCACAATAGGTGAGATGAACTTGATGGAGGGGATGAACCACCAGAAGGGCATCTTGAACTTGCCTGTGTTGCGGTTGAGCTCATCGAGGATCTTGGTTGTCTTGAAGAACCAGCCGGCAGCGATCATTTCGAGGATACCGGTGATGATAAGTGTGTAGCTGTTGATGAAGTAGTCGACGATGTCGAGGATCGCGAGGCCTGCACCTGTTACGTAGATGAGGCTGATGACGCCTTCGATGATGCAGATGCTGAGTGTTGTCTTCTTCTTGCTGAGCTTGAACTTGTCGGAGATGGCAGTCGAGATGCCTTCGATGATCGAGAACAGCGAGTCGATCGCCAGGGTGATCAGGCAGAAGTAGAAGATGAACGCGAAGATCATGTTGAAGACAGGGCTTCCTGAGATCTGGACGATTGCCTGGGGATAGATGATGAATGCTGTTGCGATGCCTGAAGAGGACATGTTGTCGAGCATGCCGACGCCTGCCATTGTTGTGAACATAACGACGCCTGCGAGGATGCTGATGAACATGTCGGAGAAAGAAATGATGATCGTGTCGATTACGATGTTGGAGTCCTTATCGAGGAATGAACCGTATGCGAACATGATCGCCATTGATGTCGAGAGTGAATAGAAAACCTGGCCGATCGCGTCTACCCAGAGATTGGAGTCGGTGAGAGCTTTCAAATTGGGAATGAAGAGCTTTGCGAGGCCGGCCATGGCACCGGGCATGGTGATACCGCGGATTGCCATGATGAGGAGGCAGATGACAGGGAGGGAAACGGTGTACTTGACAACCTTTCCTACTGTTGTCGTGCCATTACGGATGCAGAGATAGCAGAGTGCCCATGCTGCGATGAGGCAGCCTACAACGGGCCATGAGATCGTAGTAAACCCTGATGTTACTCCGGTTGTCTTGATCGTTTCGAGCCAGAGGCCGCTTGCAGCTTCAGTGTCGCCTGTCATTCCGAAGAACTTGTAGCTTAAGACGAACATTAAGATGACCCATGCGAAAACTGCGGCGTAGTAGATCGAGATGCCGATACCGTTGGATACTGCGAGCCAGCCGATGCCTTCAGTCTTCTTGTTTAACGCACGCATTGAACCGGGCGCGCCCTTACGGGTATATCTCGCAATAGAGATCTCCATCATGAGAAGCGGAATGCCGATAACGAGCATTGCAATGAGATAAACAAAAAGGAAAGCGCCGCCGCCGTACTTAGCAGCTAATCCCGGAAACCTCCAGGCATTTCCCAAACCTACGGCAGAACCGATCGCTGCCAGAATAAAAGCTGATCTTGATGACCATTTTTCGCGCATAAATAAACACCTCCTCGCAACAAGAATAATAATACTTCCAATGTAAAGAGCAAGTCAAAGAAATATGATTCATGGTAAAATGCGGGTAATTGCAATAGGGGGGAGATATTTATGAAAAGAAAGATCATGTCTGTTTTGATGGCAGCAGTTATGCTTCTCGGCATTCTGACAGGATGCAGCAAGACAACGGCAATGAGCAAGGACAGGTTCATTAAGTCTTGCGGGAAGCTTAAGCTGACCGAACTGGAAATCGATGAACTGGACAAGATAGAAGAGAACGTTGAAGACGGATTCTATTTTGTCGGCGACGAGGATCTTATCGCAGGCAAATCCAAGCTCATCGACAACTATCTTAAGATGCTGAAGTTCTCGAAAGCATTTACTTCTGAGGACATCGTGTACATCGCTTTTGCCGCCAAGTGCGCAGGTTATGAGGACCTCAAGGATATAAAGGATCCTGAGGATGCCGAGATCGACGGCGCATTTGCTTTCCAGATGGATTTTGGGCAGAAGGGCAAGGCCGAGAAATTCATGGATGGTGTGGAGTACGTCTTAAAGAAGGTCGGCATCAGGACAAAGAAGCTCACGCCCAAGGAATATTATGTTTCTGAGAATGAAGGATACTTAAGATTCCACATAGATCTCGAAAAGCTTGCCGGACTCATTCTCGATGACGACGATACGATGAAGTCGCTGAATAAAAAATACGGCGATGTCGAGAAAGTTTTAGAAGGCCTTAAGGGCGACATAGCTGTTTCAATTGAGATCAAGGGTTCCACAATTCTTATTTTCGCGGGCGGCGCGGTCAACTCCGAGAAGAAGGTCTACAAAGACTTCGTTAAGGCTTTCGGTCTTGCAAAAGATCCGATGACTCTGCCGATGAACGAAGAAGCCGCAGAAGACATTGCCGACATGGTTAGTAACTACGTAAAATACATTTCTAAGATCGTAAATAAGAAGGTAAACATTCCTACGCCGACTCCGACACCCGATCCTGACGGCAACCCTGACAAGGACAAGAACCCGGGCGTTCAGGGACAGGGCCAGAAGGCCGGAATCTCATTGCCTACCAAGGATCTTATGAAGTGGAAGCAGGACGGCGAGTTAATGCTGAAAAAGTTCAATGAACAGGGCTATGAAGTTGATCTGCAGTTTGCGGGCAATGACATTTCCACTCAGGTCCAGCAGATCCAGAATATGATCTATTCCGGCTGCAAGGTGCTCATCATCGCGCCCATTGAGAGTTCATCGCTCGGTCAAGTTCTCGATCTGGCAAAGCAGAAGGATGTCAGGGTCATCGCTTATGACAGGATCATTAATGACAACGAAAATGTTGACTACTTCGTTACTTTTGACCGCTACATGGCAGGCACTCTCCAGGGCGAATATATCAAGAACGCGCTTGATCTGGACAATGCAAAGGACTCGTTCAATATGGAGATAACGACAGGCGATCCCGGCGATTACAATGCGGGATTCTTCTTCAATGGTGCAATGGACGTGCTAAGGCCTTATATCGATTCGGGCAAGCTCAAGGTTGTTTCGGGACAGGTAGATTTTGATTCCTGCACGACCGACGGATGGAGTACAGCCAAGGCACAGTCCAGGGCGGAAAAGATCATTGCATCTTTCTACAGTGGCGGAACCAAGATCGACGCATGGCTCTGCTCCAATGATTCAACGGCTCAAGGCGTAGTTAACGCGATCGAAGCTACTTATCCCGGAGACTTTCCGATAATCACAGGCATGGACTGCGACATTTTGAGCGTTAGGAATATTATTCATGACAAGCAGTCGATGTCAGTCTTCAATGACAGAAGGACTCTTGCAGAGCGGGCGGTCCTCATGGCCACACAGCTCCTTAACGGGCAGGATGTTGAAGTCAACGACACCGTGACATACAACAACGGCAAAAAGACCGTTCCATCTTTCCTCTGTTCGCCCGTATTCGTGGACAAGAATAATTACAAGACGGTCCTGATCGACAGCGGCTATTACACGGCGGACATGATCTGATAAGGCAGGCCCGCCCCTCTAAAATTCGCTAAAATGCCGTAAACATTGTTTTCGGGCGGGCAAAACAATGGATATTATTCATATTCCGCAGAACAAGTCAAAAGAAACTGATTTGTAGTATAATTCGGGTATTCCCAAAAGGAGGGTACTTATTATGAAGAAAGTTAAGGCTATTGCAGTAATTCTTTCAGCTGCTTTGCTTGCGGTTGTTTTTGCAGGATGTGCAAAGAATACAACAACTCTTACCGTAGACAAGTTCACTAAGGCCTGCGAGAAGATGAAGCTCGAAGAGTTCGATTTCGATGATTCTCCGGAACTCGATGACCTCGAAGACGGTATCTACACTGTTGCAGACGAGGATACGGTCGAAGACAAGGAAAAAGATATCGAGGATATGCTCAAGACATTTAAGCTTGACGGCGTAATCGACACTGATGACGTTGAGGCTTTCGCATTTGCTGCTAAGGCTACAGGTATCGAGGATGTCAAGGATGCTGTTAAGGATCCTGAGGACATCGCTGATGTCGAGGGCGAAGTTGCTATTGCATTCGTTATGACACTTAAGGAAGACGGTTATGCCAAGGACGTTATGGACGCGATCGAGGAGCTCCTTGATGACGCAGACATCGACGTTAAGGACTTCACAAAGCAGGAATACATGGCTTCCAAGAAGGAAGGCTACTTCAGATTCCACATCGACATCGCTAAGCTCGCAAAGCTCATCCTTGATAACGACGACATCATGGATCTCCTTGAAGAAGCAGGCGACAAGGCTGATATCGACGTTGAAGATCTCCTCGGCTCACTTTCCGGTGACATTGCTTTCACAGTAGAGGTCAACGGCAATAACATCTTCTTCCTCGCAGGCGGCTCACTCAATACAAAGCCCACGATTCTTAACAGCTTCGCAAGCTCTTTCGGCGTTGCAATGAACCCTGTTAAGGTTGCCATGAACGAGAAGCTGGTCTCAGAGAAGCTCGACGATTCACTTGATACTTACTTAAGCAAGCTCAAGAGCGCAAGCTCCGATCTCTGATCCGGTTATTAACTGAAACTTTTAAAGGCTGTGTCCGCTTTCCGGGCGCAGCCTTTTTTAGTGTGGTAATGATCTGGAATGCCCAGGTTACAGAAATGGTTACAAAAACCGCCGAAAACGTTACCAATTCTGTAACCGGAGGCCAAAAGTTACGAAAATGGTTACAAAACCGGCGAAAATTGTTGCTGTTTTTGTAACCTCATCCTAACAGTGGAAAATGGCTGATATCAGAACATCGACGGCGGGAACAATCTCGACAGCGCTCTTAATGCAGGGCCGAAGTTTGTGAGGTCCATGAGAATGCCTGAGAACAGGAACGACAAGATCAGGTAGACCGGCAGGATCGAGGAGAATATCTTCGAGCGCGCCGTGCGGATCGGCAGGAGCGTCATGATGGTGCCGATGACAAACGCGATCAGGGTCGAAAGAAGCGTGTAGATGATCACGTGCAGCGGCGAAAATTCCGTCCGCGACACAATAAAGCAGACTATAGATACGATCGTTGCAGGGAACGTGAATACCGCGACCTGTATCAATCCCAGATAGATCCTCTCGGCGAGGCCGAAGCGCAGGTAGATCCTGTTGTCCTGGTCGTTTAAGAACGCGAGGGCGCCTAAGAGCGCGGCGGTGAAGATGAAGAAGCCGGCGAATTTGTAGAGCGGGATCGGGACCTTTTCGGAGCGGGTGATGGCGTTATAGACGGAGCCTTCGACGCTCTCTAATGCGAAGAGATAATTGTCGTCCATGTATTTGCCGAAGATCTCTTTGAGCTTCGGGTCGTGCGCGTCGACTTCGTAGCCTCTGGCGGCGAACGTCTCGCTGATTATCTGGCGCGCGGCATATTGGTAGAAGTTCCTGAAGACTTCTTCGCGCGACAGGAAAACGAAGCTCGATGCGGGCGTGGCGATCTGCTTTATGTCATAGCGGGAACCTGACGCGGTGAGGTTCTCGGAAAAGCCCTTGGGGAAGACATAAGCGGTGTTTGCCTTGCCGGATGCGAGGTCGGTATAGATCTCGTCTTCGTCGTCGACTTCGTAGAAGTGGAAGATCGAATTCATCGTGCAGAGCTCGTCGACGATTGCTTCCGTATCCTCGGAATCATCTTCGTTTAAGACTGCGACGGGGATGTAGATCGATGTTTCTTTCGGAGGGACTAAGATGACCAGCAGGGCCATCAGGATGATGACGCCGCTCATTACGTACATCGCGGGATTTATGAGGCTGCGCTTGGCGAGGACCGATAATCTGTTTAAGAATAATTTCATAAGAACATCGACCTCATAAAGAACTTGATCAGGTAGTAGAACGGGTTGAAGACGGCGGCTTTCTGGAAGAAGACCGGCATGAAATCTATAGGGATCAGGCCTCCTGCGAGGTACATGCATATCGTGCCTGCGCCGAAAGTGATATAGGATACGGCCGTCGGGCTCTTAACAAGATAGCAAAGGCCCGTGCCGAGTAGCGCGATAATGATGACCACTGGGATGACCGTGACCAGCGACAGTATCTTCATCGAATCGAAAATGAAGCAGAGGCAGACAAACAGGAGCAGGTAGACCAGATAGATCATGGAGGCGGCGCACCCGGTCTCGATCAGGAAGATCTTCCATGTCTTGATGCCGGAGAGCTTGGCGCGCGCCCTGAAGATGTCGTTGTTGCCCTTGAAAAAGAACGAGATGACGAAGACGGACATCAGCATGATGTAGAGAGTATAGGACGCTGTAAGGCGCTCTCTTACTGCATATTTGGCAACGAGGTCGTTGACGTCGATCTTGTTGTATAAGGTCTTTCGATCCATTACATATGAGAAGCTGTTGTTCGAGACTTCGCGTTCGATCTCCCAGGCGTCGCTCGCAGACATACCCATTTCTTTCGCATATTCGCCCGCAGTCAGGATCGAGGCCTGCGCGGTTCCGAGGAGGTCGCTCATCGCGTAGAGGAGGTCATTTACGACGTGCTCTTCGAAAGTATCGGCGTCGCGGTAAATGACAGAAACCGTCTTGGCGTCCGGTGTTCCCATGTTCTCGATGAAGCCTTCAGGCACGATGATGCCGGCGATCGCGTCGCCTTCATCGACCATGCGGACGACCTTCTTCTCGGTGCTGACCTGCTTGATGTCGATCGTGTGCTTGACGCTGTCCATCTGCTTGACAAGGCCGATGCCGAGCCTGTTGTAAGCTTCGTCGTCAGGCACGTAGCATGCGACAGTCGCGATGCTGTCCGTGTTGTCCTCGAAAAGGAACTCTGACGCATACATGACCAAAGCGAGCATGGCAATGCCGAGTGCCAGAAAATAACACAATACATAGGGAAGGAAAAGCAATACTCTTTTTAAGTATGCCTTGATCATCCAAGTGCCTCCGCGGGAGGTGTGCCGGCAGGAAGGAGAGTCGATACGCCGTTCTTAAGAAGGTAGATCTTCGAACAGTGCTTGAACATCTCTTCGCTGTGGCTCGCGATGAAGACGGTGCCGCCTTTGGCCCTGAATGAATCTATGAAGTTGATGATGTCGTTTTTCGCAGGAATATCGAGCGCTGCCAGAGGCTCGTCCATCAGGAGGATGTCGGGCTTGGAGAGCAGGACTGATGCGATCGCCAGACGCTTTTTCATACCGCCTGACATACGCTTGACCTTGAGGTCGATGAATTCGTTTACTTTGAGGATGGAGAGCTCGGTCTCGGTGAGTTCTTTTAAGATCTCGGCCTTGCTTAAGGGAGTCCACATCTTGAGGTTGTCCATCGCTGTGAGCTCGTCGATCAGGGCGTTTTCCTGGGTGACGAAGCCGGCTTTGCCGTTAACTTTTATCGTGCCTTTCGATGTTCTGCGAAGGCCGGCGATAGCGGATAACAACGTGGATTTGCCTGAACCGTTAAGGCCTAAGAGGCCTATGACATCGCCTTTCTCGGCTGAGATCGTTACGTCGGTCAGGACGGTTTTCTTGTACTTGAGCGAGACTTTCTCGATAGTTACGATTGGTTCGGCCATATATCCCTAACACTCCTTATCAGATAGAGTGATTATAGCATAGAGGAAAATGGGGCAGGGGCAGAACACCTTAGTCCCTGTGCGCGTGAATGAATTCTTCGAGCTCTTCGGGAGCAATCGCAGAACCCATGAAAAGTCCCTGGAATCTGTCGCATCCGGAACCGGCGAGGATCTCGAACTGGTCTTCCTGGCCTACGCCCGTGGCTGTTACCGTGATGTCGATGTCGTGCATCAATGTGATCGCGGAACGCGTAAGGATCCTGACTGTCGCGTCAGTCGCGAGGTTTGATGTGAAGTTGCCGTCGAGCTTTAAGACTGACACAGGAAGGAGCGGAATCGCATTGAACGAAGAGTAGCCTCTGCCGAAGTTATCGAGCGCCATCTTAACGCCCGTAGTAGCGAGTTCTTCTATAGTCATCCTGATGTCCGCAAGGCTCGAGATAAGGCTCTCTTCCTGAAGGTCCAGAATGAGGTTCTTAACGTTGCAGTCAGTATATGAAACGATGTTGGAGAATGCCTGGATGAAGTCAGGCTCGCGGAGCTGGTAGTTTGAGATGTTGATATTCATCGTGAGCTCCGGATCGATCTTGTTGATCGTGGTAAGCGCGCTTAAGGAGTTCTCGAGCGAGAAACCGCCGACGCGGCGCATGTAGCCTGCATTCTCTGATGCTGCGAGGAATACCTGCGGCGGGATGGAGATGCCGTTCTTCTCGAATCTTAAGAAGGCCTCAAAGCCTGTGAGTTTACGGTCTGCCGTAAAGCAGGGCTGGTATGCCATGTGGAGGCTTCCGTCCGTGATGGCGCGCTCGAAAATTGCGATGATCTCGTCTTTGCTCTTATCCTTAAAAATCTCTTCGCCCGGCAGAGGTGTGCGCTCAGTAGCGGCTTCAGTTCCGCCCTTAGCGGCCGCAGCAGCTTTGCTCATGCGCTCTTCGGCGATCGCGATCAGCTCACCGCCGTGACGTGAATCAACGGGGTAGTGTGCAGTGCCGTAATAGATCGCCGCATTCATGGAATCGATGCCTGCGGCAAATGCCCTGCCTGCTTCCTTTACGAGCTTTGCGGCATACTTTTTCTCGCCCTCGGGAGTAAGGCTCCTCTTGTAGAGAATGACGAAGTCGGCGTCGTCGATCCTCGCGACCATGTCGGTCGGATCTGCCGCTTCACGCAGACGGTGGGCCATATTCTGGATGAAGAGGTCCATCGATTTGTGGCCTATCGATCTCGTTATGGTGTCGAAACGGTCGAGCGCGAGATATATTATCGCGAAAGGACGGCAGACCTTGTCAGGATTGTCGCTCTCTCTCATGTTCGAAATATCTTCTCTGATAAGTTTATAAGCTCTCTCGGTGATCGCGTCGCGGCCGGGCAGGGTCGTGAGCGGGTCGATCGATGAATTGAGTGTCCTTCCGATAGCTTCACTCAATCCCTGGTTGCCGCCAATCGATTCATTGTTAACGATAAGGCTCGTACGGGAGAACATCTGGTCTTCGAGTTCCTTGCGGATCGCCTTGCCGCGCTCTTCGCGCTTGGCGTCCTCGATGCCCTTTATCTTTGCAGCGAGCTTGATGACGTAATACTGCAGCATCATGTTGATGACCATGGTGACGAATGTCATGGCGAGAAGTATCGGTGCGGATTCATTCTGCATCATGACATATTCGTATGTGTAGATCATGAACTGGACGAAGTTAAGTGCGTATGTGATGTAGAATCCGAACTTGCCCTCGAAAACATTCATCATGAATGATACGAACATCAGGGCAACGCCGACAAAGATCCTTGTCGCAGGGATCCCTGAAAAGATCTGGAGGGCAAGAAGGCCGATAAAAAGAATTACGCTCGCAAAAACGATAGCGACATAGATCGCATCGTTCTGGAAAAACAGTCTGCCATTATTCTTTTTCATATGACCTATTATCCTACGAATATGTTGTGCATTGTGTTACATGCATTTTAAATAAATATTAATTCTTAAGACCTATCAGAACTTAAATGTGTCATTCGCCGGCGAGGAGGTCATTGATCACGGCGCCCGCCAGGATGATCCCGCATGCTGCCGGCACATAGGAAATGGTGCCGGGCTTTCTGCCTTCTTTGGGAGGGATCGGGCTCTCGGGCGAATAAACGACCTTAAGGTGATTGATGCCCTTTTTCCTAAGCTCCCTGCGCATTACTTTGGCGAGGGGACAGTATTCCGTTTTGGAAATATCGGCAACTTTAAAAGCAGAAGGGTCGAGCTTGCCTGCTGCGCCCATCGCGCTGATGACGGGTGTCCCGCACTCTTTGGCGCGGCATATTATGTCGACCTTCGAAGCGACGGTATCGATGCAGTCGGCAACGTAATCGTATGAGTAGAAATTAAATTCATCAGCATTCTCCGGAAGATAGAAGAGCTGCTTAGTAGTGACTTCGCAGTCAGGATTGATGTCAAGGATGCGCTCTTTGCAGACGTCGACTTTATATCTTCCGATGTTGGAATTAAGCGCCAGGATCTGGCGGTTGATGTTGGTGATGTCGACTTTGTCCGAATCGACGAGCGTGATGTGGCCGACGCCGGCTCTCGCCAGACACTCGGCAGTATATCCGCCGACACCGCCTACGCCGAACAGCAGCACTTTCGCGTTCTTAAGACGCTGTAGCTTTTCCGGACCTATCAGAAGTTCTTCTCTCTCGAATACTGATGACATTATCAGACCGCCCCCATGCTTTATCACCATTGCATATTTTATATTATGAAAGGTGTATTTAGCAATTTGATTTGATTTATTTCATTGCTATAATTTAACTGCAACATTTCCTCCGGTTCATCTGTATTTAGGGTGAAAGCGGAGACAACGCGAAGGGTTAAATGGAATTTACTTACGAAGCCAATCTGCCGCTTTTACGAAAACTCGCTGTCTTGCTGATGGCGTTTTCGGCTTCGGATGACAACGACCTCGAGAAACAGTTTGAGATCGTGAACGCATCCGAAGAAGAACTCTATGACTTTGAAGCTCACGGAAAGAGCAGAAAGTCGGATGAGGAGATAGAAAAGGAAGCGGAAGAGATATTAGACACGATTGGCAATTCCATTCTGCGTCTTGCACTCTCTTACCTGCACAACACTGAGGACGCGGAGGACATCTTACAGGAGACGATGATCAAATTCGTTACCGTGAGACCTGTTTTCGAGAGCGAAGCACACCGGAAAGCATGGCTCATGAGAGTCTGCTCCAATCTTGCAAAGAACCGCATCGACTACAACCGCGTACGCGACACGATGGAACTCAACGAAGAGATCGTCGGCGAAGTACAGGAAGACTTGGATAAAGGCGATGAATACAAAGCCATCTGGGATGCGGTAAGAGCACTGCCTGTTCATCAGCGTGAAGCTATCCACCTTTTCTATCAGGAAGGCTACTCGACTGCCGAGATCGCCCTTATGCTGGGACGACGCGAGGCAACGGTACGCTCAGATCTGAAGCGTGCCAGAGACAAACTGAGAGAATTGCTGAAGGAGGCAAATGATTTTGATTAAGTATAACGAAATCATGAGTAATGCGACTGTAGATCCTGAGATGAAGTCCAGGATTATGGCTGCTGTCTCCAAAGCGATCAAAGAGCAGCCGGGCGGCGCAGTCGTAACAGATCTCAACAAAGACATTGCCAAGAAGGACATCGATAAGGAAGATGCCCATATAGACGAATCCCATATAAACGATGACGACAGGCCGGTTCGAAAGAAGAAGGCGAAGAAGACACCTATCTCTCTCGTTGCTTCGATCGCCGCAGGCGTTCTCGTACTCTTAGGAATCGGCGCACTCGGCATCGCCGGATATTTCGACAGGGCAAAGACTGCTTCTGCTCCGGTTGTGGAACACAACACCGAAGTAGAATACATTACTAATGAAATCGATTCCGCAATCGGTGCAGAATCACCGGATGCAGTATATGACGCTGCAGGAAATGACGATAACAGGGAAGTTGACGCTGTCCTGGGTGGTGATAACCGCAATTATTCAGTCAATAACAATAAGAATTATGTTAAGAACACGGATAAAAACGTAAAGTCTGAAGAAACGACTGCTGCAAATATCTCTGAGACCGAAGGGCCCACCGACCAGGTAATGGGCGATGAGCGTCTCGACAAGATCAGCAAGGCACTTCCTTTCGATCTTAAGGGAACAGGCACAAGCCAGTCCGGCGAGAACATCTCTGTAGAGATCTTCCTCGGTGTGGAGGGCGAGAAGATCCTGCTCTATGCGGCACCTGAAGGCACTGACCTCATGAAGGAGCTCTACACCGTTAAGTATGAAGGCGTTGCCGGCACGACTCCCGCAGGAACCGCGGTAACACTCTACCGCATACCGTTCAACAACGTTAAGGCGCTCTCCAAGGGCGAGACCTCGACAGATGTTAACGCGGCGCTCTTTACAAAGGGCGGCAGGACATACCTGATCCTGTTCTCCGACATCTACACAGCCGAGCAGATCGGCAAGGTAGTCGACGCGATCTGATTTACATATATATAGACTTTTCAGAGGTGCCTCTTATGCAGGGGCACCTTTTTTGAGTTTGAAAATAGTGCATTTTGTGGGTTTTGCGGCTGTATATTTATTAAATTTTTAGAGACACTCGTGTGTTACAATGAACCTATCATGTAAATCGGGTTTCTATGCCCGAGGAAAGGATACCATTATGTTTTGTCCTAATTGCGGTAAAGAAAACCCCGATGGCGCAGCTTTCTGTGGTGAATGTGGTATGGCATTTGGCGCTCCCGCAGCAGCACCTGCAGCAGAAGCTCCTGCAGCAGAAGCTCCCGCAGCACCTGTAGAAGCAGCACCTGCACCCGCAGCTGAAGCAGCTCCCGCTCCCGAAGCACCTGCAGCACCTGCACCTGAAGCAGCACCCGAGGCAGCACCTTCTGCAGCAGCACCCGTTGTTCAGCCTGAACCTAAACCGAAGGATCCTTCTGCGATTCCTTTCGGACAGCACTTCAAGAACATCTTCAAGTGTGTTGCTCATCCTATTACAGGTCCTGCTGAGGTCATTCCCCAGTATGATAAGATCGGAAATGCTCTCCTCCTCACAGCTATCATCGTAGTTATCTGTGCACTTATAGGCGGAATCTGCTCTATCTCCACATTCCTTATCGATATGGGCATCGATAAGCTCAACATGAGACGCAGCACTTTCAACGATATTTACAGTGCAGGTTATGTTGTAGGCAGAATCTTAAAGTATTGCTTCTACCCTTTCCTGTACTATGCGATCAAATCATTTGGTGTTGCCGGCCTCGCTATGCTTGCTGGCTTGATCGTCAAGGAAAAGTGGTCTTTTGCCAAGCTCCTTACTGCAGCTTCTCTGGCATTGGTTCCGGCTTATATCGTCAGTGATTTCCTCGGATCATTCTTAAGCCTCATTCCTGTCGTCAGATTAGGTTCTTTCATGTACACAGCATGCTATCTCTACTACGTAGTAATGCTCTATGAGGGAATGGCTGCGACAACGAAGCTCAAGGACAACAAGAAAGCTTTTGTACTCGTTGCAGTATTTGCTATTGCTTTCTGGGTAGCTAACTGGTTCTCATTCTAAGAAGAGATACTTAACTGAATAATTTACGCGGCGGAAGGCTTTACGGCTTTCCGCCGTTTTTAATTGGTTCCGCATATATCGCAGACGGAAAAAATATTTGATATAATTATTTTCGGGCGTGGGCCTTGGAACACGCACGCTTGAATAAGGGTAGGGATAGAGAATGCCAGATGTAAACATTACTCCGGTATCTTTAAAGTGCAAGATCTGCGGCGGTGATATAGTCAACGACTATCTCGTCGGTACTTCTTACTGCGCAAATTGCGGGAACAAGTGGTCTATTGCGGACCTCTTTCCTGACTATGCGAAGTACCAGAGGATAATCGCGAATATCATCAAGGCAAATGACATCGTCGAGAGCGATAACAAAGCTGCTTCCGCGAACGAAGCGAAGCTCCTCTACAAGACTTCCGTTATCGAGTGCACGAAGTTCAACGATCCGATCTCTTCCGATCTTATCAGGATCTGCGAAGAGGGACAGAAGAAGGCTGATCTTCTTGCGGTCTATGCCAAGGGCAAGGGATATTTCGATAAGGGTTCTTACAACAGCGCTCTCTCGACATTGTCGAAAGCAAAAGGCTTCAGAGATGCCGATGCCATGATCGAGATCTGCAAAGAAGAGATCGAAAAGAAGCGCAGAAAGGATATCCCCTGGGATGTCGTATTCAGCCTGCCGCTTCCTGCAGCAGTAGGACTATTCTTCCATGAAGTATGCGGCTGGCCCTGGGCTATATGCATCCTGCTGTTCCTGTTAGGTTCTGCGGGACTGGGATATGTCCTCTACAGAGGCGGCGTGATCGAGATAATAATCAAAGTGCTGTCATTCCTCGCGGCAGGTCCGATCATCATTTTCTCGATTTTGGCATATGCGTTCCATGTGCCGACCGTTATCTCGGTAATAGTTGCGATAGTCGCGCCGATCGCGCTGTTCATTCTTTTCGCGATGTCAACAGAACAATTATCAGTACTTACGAATAACAAGAATTAAGAAAGGGAGATTTGAAGAAATGGTTGAAGCTATTAGTGTAATCAAGTACGAAGGCAGTAATGACGTCCTTGCGCACAAGCACGAAAAAGAAGATTTTACGATCGGCTCCCAGCTGATCGTCCATGAGACCCAGGAAGCTTTATTCTTCCGTGACGGTAAGATCTTCGATCAGTTCAAGGCCGGCAGACACACGCTTGTTACGAACAACATTCCTAAGGTTCGTGACTACATGAAGCTCGGTACCGGCGGCATCAACGTTTTCCACTGCGAAGTATACTTCATCAACATGGTTACCCAGATGGGTATCAGATGGGGTACTGACAGCAAGGTAAGACTTTTCGATCCCGCATCCGGACTCCACGTTGAGATCGGCGCATCCGGTAACTTCAATATGAGAGTTACTGACCCGGCCAAGCTCATCTTAAAGCTCGTCGGAACCACAGACGGCCTCATGCAGAGCGACGTTACAGGCGAGGGCAAGTCCTACGGCACAGGCATGTTCAAGGCTTTGATCATTAACAAGGTCAAGGCAAATCTCGCGCGCATCATCAAGGAAGAGAACCTCAACATCCTCGAGATCGACGCATACCTCGACGTATTGTCTTCAAAGCTCATGGTCGATATCAACGAGACACTTGACGAGTATGGTCTCACGATGCCTGAGTTCTACGTAACATCCATCGTTACACCCGATGACGATCCGAACTTCGTACGCCTCAAGCAGCAGTTCGCCGACAAGACTCTGAAGGTCCGTGAAGAGGAAGTCAGAAAGGCAGAGGCAGAAGCTGCACAGCAGAGAAAGATCGTCGAAGCCCAGACAGAAGCCCAGCTCAAGGCTGTAAGCGCACAGGGTGAAGCAGACGCTCTCCGCATCAAGGCTCAGGCTGAAGCCGACGCATACAGAATGCAGGCTCAGGCAGAGGCTCAGGAGATGCAGATGAAGGGCTACACATATCGTGACGAGACAGCACGTCAGGTCGGCCTCGAAGCAATGCAGAACGGCATCACAGGAAACGGCGGCGGTGGAGCCGGCGGCGGAATCGGTGATGTTGCTTCCCTCGGCGTTACTTTGGGCGCAATGGGCGGCGTTATCAACATGACAAGAGATGCCATGGCACCCATCATGGGCGAGTCCCAGAAGGTCGGCGAAGGCTTCGGCAACGTAGTCGCAGGCGGCGTTGCTGCTGGTGCTGCACCCGCTCCCGGTTCTGTTCCTGTCGCACCCGCACCGGTCGCACCTGTAAGCGGCGGCGCTCCGGCGGTTCCTGTGGCACCTGCTCAGGCACCCGCTGCTCCTGCACCCGCTGCTGACGCACCTTGGAACTGCCCTACATGCGGTAAGGCCGGAATCACTTCAAGATTCTGCCCTGACTGCGGCACGGCAAGACCGTTCTAAGCTGTTAGTTGAGATTGTTTTTAAGAGGCTGCCCCTTCGACGGGCAGCCTTTTTTCGTGCGATGTCGAAAGTGGTGACTGGTTTTGCCTGTTTTACGCAACAACGACCTGAAATCGTGTTACTTTTCGTTACTGTCTTCTGCCACGCCCGAAAAAGCCGACTTCTCACCGGCCGCCTTCGCGCCAACCCCCATCTTCAGCGCCTTGTGCGGGCACGCGTGGACGCAGTCGCCGCAGCGGATGCACTCACAGCTGTTGGGAGTAACTGAAGGGTTGATGTTCATCTTGCAAGCCTTGGCGCAGGCGTTGCAGCTGACGCACTTGCTCTCATCCAGGTGCATACGGTACAAAGAGATCTTGTTAAAGAACCCGTAGATCGCGCCTAAGGGGCAGATGTATTTGCAGAAGGGCCTGTAGATGATGAGGCTCGCGACGAGGATCAGGCCCAGAATAACAAGTTTCAGACTGAATAGAGGACCCAATTGCCCAGCGACCTGCTTGTCAGCTGCAGCGAGCCAGATTCCTGCGATGGTGCCTGACGGGCAGATGTATTTGCAGAAGAACGGCGTGAGCTTGAAGCAGAAGGGCAGCAGCACAACAAAAAGCACGAGCACCACGTACTTAAACCAGCGCAGGTATTTGTCGAGTTTGAACTCGTTTTTCTTGAAGAACGGGATCTTGTAGAGGAGGTCCTGCAAAAAGCCAAACGGGCAGAGGAACCCGCATACGGCGCGGCCAATCAGGGCGCCGACGAAGATCAGGATGCCGACGACATAGTAGGGCACCATGAATTTCGGGCGGCATAAAAAACTTTGCAGGGATCCGATGGGGCAGGCGCCGACAGCGCCGGGGCAGGAATAGCAGTTGAGGCCGGGTACGCAGACGGTCTTGGTGGGACCATGATAGATCCTGCCTTCAAAGAACCCCTTGAAGTTCGCGTTCTGGAGCAGCATTGCCACTGCCTGGATCGAATGTCTTACCCATTTTTTAGCCAATGCCGACACACTCCATACAGATTCTTATGGCCTTATTTAAAACCTCATAAGGCTGCTTAAGGGCGATCCCCACAACGATGAGGATCACGCCTATAGCGATCAGTGAAAATGTAATGATTCGTTTGCGCATTTTTCCGGGTTCAATAAATAATTACAGATACTGCTTAACGATCTTTTCCCATTCCTCATAGGACTGTGAGCCGATGACAGAGTCGGTGCCGTCGGACATCTGGATGATGTGGCCTTTGCTGTCAACGAAAACTGTTGTGGGAACGTAGCCGGTCTGGAATCGGTCGAACTCAGAAGTGTAACGGAGGATCGGGTAGGAGACCTTGCTCTTGCCGATGATAGATAAGACTTCGTCTTCCATTTCTGTCTCGGAATAGACGCCTAAGACCTGGAAACCCTTATCCTTGTAGGCCTCGTAGAGACGGCCGATGTCAGGCATTTCGTTAACGCAGGGGCCGCACCAGGGCTCCCAGAAATTGATCATTGTGAGCTTGTAGGAAGAGAAGACGCGCTCGTCATATTCGTTGCCGACTCTGTCTGTGGTCTTGAACGTGAAGTCGGGACTGAAGTCAGCGTCAGTAGCGGTCGGTGCAACAGGTGTTCCCGTTGTGTCAGAAGCAGTTGTTACATGTGTTTCCAATGTAGGTCTTTCATCCTCGGCGCCGGTGCAGGATGCGATAGAGAGCGCCATTGCGCCGCAGAGGATCATTGCTAGAAATCTTTTCATTTAATTACCCCATTTATCTGAAATATGTGGATATTATAGCACCCGCGGAAAACGGAGTTTGAGGAATATCTTTGTGAGTGCAACATTTCGGGCGCCGCATCTGTTTATAAGGCATAAAGCAAATACAGCGAAAAAGCGGAGGCACATATTATGAAGATTTGCTCGAAAAAAGATATTAAGGCTTTAACGGGGATCATGGCGGCATCGCTGCTTTTCAGCGGATGCACGGTCACAAAGCAGAAGGATAAGCCCCTTGAATTTGATCCCAACATAAAGACTGAGATCAACTTAAACAAGATATCCGATACAGAATATGACGACAATGAGATGGATGCGCTCTACAGGAATTACTGCTTAAATCTTTTCAGGCAGACGGCTTCTGACGACGGCAGTAATAAGAACATCATGATCTCACCCGCATCCGTCATGATGGCGCTCGATATGCTTGCTGCAGGAACAAAGGGAGATTCCTTGAAGCAGCTGACCGAGCTTTTCGCATCAGGAAAGGGCCCTCTGGAACAGCAGGCTTATGCGGCAGCTCTCATGGATAAGATCAACAGTTCAAAGGATGTGGAATTCTCCTGTGCAAATGCGGTCTGGAGTGACGAGGCTTACTTTGGAAACAAGATTAATGCCGAATATGTGGACTATATCAAGGAAACATTCCTTGCAGAATATAAGGTAACTGTTTTCGACGACAAGACACCAGACGAGATCAACGGCTGGGTCGATAACCATACAAAGCACATGATCAAGAAGGTAATAGAGCAGCTTGATCCCAATACGGTCATGGTACTTGTAAATGCCATTTACTTTGACGGTAAGTGGGAGGAAAAGTATGAAGCAGGCCAGATCAATGACGGTGAGTTCACTAAGTCTGACGGCGGGAAGCAGAAGGCAACGTTTTTAAGTGATTCTACGAGAAGATATTTCGAGACAGATAAGGCTACTGGCTTCATGAAGAATTATGAAGGCGGCGAATATGCATTCCTCGCGATCCTTCCCAAGGATGACAGCATCAGTGCTAATGATTTCGCTAAGGACTTCACTGCGAAAGATTATGAGGATTTTATAAAGAGCGTTACCGCACAATATGAAGTTCGTTCAAAGATGCCAGAGTTTAATTCTGATTACGAGATCGCGATGAATGACACGCTGAAAAATCTCGGCTGCAAAGACATTTTCGATCCTTCCAAGGCAGACCTCTCAGGCATTGCAGGAGTTCCCGGAGATCTCTACGTATCAAAGGTTATCCACAAGACCCACATCGAAGTAGACAGAACCGGTACCAAGGCAGCTGCTGTAACTGTAGTTGAAGTTGACTGCAAATGCGCCGTTGAAGAAACGCCAATCAAAACAGTTAACTGCGACAGACCTTTCGTTTATGCAATCGTCGATACCAAGACAATGACGCCGGTATTCATGGGAACCGTAAACGAGATTTAAGGCAGGTGTCATAGCGCATTTGCGGCAGATACAGGAAAAAATGTAGTAAAAGTCAATCTTTCAATCAGCCTTCCACAGGTTATAATATGCGGAGTGTTTACGGCTAGCCATATGGGGCCGCGGCACTCCGCATTTCGTTTTGGGTGGAACTGGTTTTGGAAACAACTGAGAACAAGAGCCTTTTACAGAAGATCCTTTATGTCGTCGTGACGCTGCTCCCGATGGCTATTTACATGGTCGTCTATATGCCCACATTTTTCTGGGTAGAGAGTCTTACGCCGGCTGGCGGTTTCCACATAATCCATACTGCAATTGATGACATGATCCCCGTTATGGAAGGCTTCATCATCCCTTATGCGCTGTGGCTCCCTTATCTTGTTATCGGCATGATCGCCATCGCCATCAGAAGCCGATCGATCTCGCGCAAGACATCTTATATGCTCATGTCAGGCATGACGCTGTTCATCATTATCTCGCTTGCATATCCTAATGCTTTAGAGCTCCGCGAGCAGCTTCCCGACCGCAATAATATCTTCATGGACTGCATCGCATATCTGCACTCTATCGACACGCCGACAGACGTTCTGCCGAGCCTTCACGTTTACGATGCTCTCGCAGTTGCCGCAGGCATTCATTTCGCGTTTAAGGACAGAAAGTTCCTCCTCTTTTTGAGCGATATTCTATGCCTTCTCATTATCCTTTCGACGGTATTCATCAAGCAGCATTCGATAATCGATGTCATCTCAGCATTCATTATCTTTATTCCTGTCCTGATCGTTGTCTGCTTTGTTATTAAGCCGGTCAATAAGGCGCAGGAAAAGTAAAGCAATACCGGGGCCTGTGCCCCAAATTTCATATATAGATTTTTGGGGCACAAAATGCCCCTTTTTTTACCCCATTTTTTCATATAGAAAATTTGGGGCACTACCCTCCCGACAGATGCCGGAAAACTTGCTCAAGAAGTCAAAAAATTTTTCGTGGTATAATATGTCTACATATTGGAGTTAGGTACAAGTCTTTTGGCTTTTCATAAGTGAGGGGGAAATGCTTATGAAGGAATGTCCGAAGTGTAGTGCGCCATGCAAAGATTACGACAAGTTCTGCAGTTCTTGTGGTTTTGTTTTGCCCGAAAATACAGACATAGAAGTACCTGCAAAGCCGGCAGCTGAAACTTCTGAGCCGGCAGAAGACCCTGTAAAACAAAAAGAGAAGATCAGTGCTTCATGCATTATCGGTGCAGCCTTTTCGGGGACGTATATTCTCGCCTCTATTGTTTACTGGATAATTCAAGCTTTTGAGAATTACTACGAGATGGAGATCCCGGCAAAATGGATCTTCTTTTTCATCGGAGTAATATGTCTGCCTACGGGATTTTTTGTTTCCATCGCGAGTTCTGCCACTGCCAGAGAGCGCAAGAAAAAAACGAGCAGAAAACTGGGCTTGTCAGGAATATGGGGAGCCGGTGCAGGCTTGGTCTCCAACATCTTGGTCCTCGTGATCGTTTTAGTCTGCGGTATTGTGGAATTTAATAAATTTGAACATAAAGACTATGACACCGGCAGTTATGTCATTCGTTATAAAACCAACGATCTTACACAGGCTGAAGCGCGCGCTTATTACTGGGACGGTGATCCGCAGCATAATCACATAAAGCTGGAATCCGTGAATGGTGCCAAGATCGTCCGTCTTAATGATTTTGTGGTCAAAGTTAAGGACGATCAGAATTATTACAAGTCAATATACTATGATCGTTATATCGATCCTCGCGGGGGAGGACCTGAGATCAAAGAAAGGTATCTTGGCATTGAGCCAGGCACTTTGATTTATAAGGATACGGTTATTTTTACTGTTGAGATCAACAAAGATATCGAGAAGATCTCGATGAATACCCACACTTCTAAGTACACACCGCGTGAGCTGGCGGTCATTAATCCTGATGGAAGCATTTCTTTCTACAAGCATTTCTTCCAATTCGAAGTCGATCCTGAGAACCCGTACTATTATTCTGAAAACGGAATTCTCTACTCGAAGAAAAATAACAGGAAAGTGAATGCATTCTATCCTTATGAGGATGAAGCGATGGTTCCCAGATCTTCAGAGATTGCTCCCGGAGAGACAACAGAGACCACTGAGGAAACCATAACAGAGGCGACAGAGACGGAAAAGCGCACATTCATTTATGGCAGTGGTCCTGAGAAGATCAATCTCTGGGCTTACACAGATGAAGTTCCGAAGATGGTAAACCAGTATATGAAGATGTATCCGAAGTTCGGCACGAACTACACTGTCGAGTGCACGGTCATCGACACAGGCGGCGGTCAGTACGAGAACGCTCTCGACAATGCACTCGTAGCAGGCGGCGACATAGCTCCTGATATATATGTTGTTGAAGCAGGTTTTGTTGTTAAGTATACGCAGGGCGACATGTCAAAGTTCGCTTCCACATATGAAGATCTCGGGATCAATACCGTTGCCGGTATCAAGGAAGCTGAGATTGCCCAGTACACGATCGATATCGGCTCGCGAAATGGCAAGCTTGTCGCCCTAGGGTTTCAGGGTACCGGCGGCGTTATGATCTATAATGCCCAGATCGCGAAAGAAGTATTCGGCACAGATGATCCGGAGGAGATCGAGCGGATCACGGGCGCAGGTACGGGCAAATGGGATAAGTTCCTTGAGGCCGCAGCCAAGCTGAAATCCAAAGGCTACGCTGCAGTTTCCGGCCCTTATGATGTATGGAATGTCTGTGATAAGTCTGCCGTTACACCATGGGTAGTTAATGGCAAGCTAACGATCGACCCCAAGAGAGAAGAATATCTCGATCTTACCAAGTCGTTAAAAGACAACGGCTATTTTAATGACACTTACGGCTGGTCTGAAGACTGGTTTAAAGATATGAGCGGCAATGGTGAACAGAAAGTTTTCGCATATTTCGGACCTGCCTGGCTCATCAACTACGTCATGGTTGGAAATTGCGGCGGCTCCGAGCTTGGTGAAGGCACATACGGCCAGTGGAGAGTCTGCGCTCCGCCAAAAGGTTTCTACTGGGGCGGAACATGGATCCTCGCAAACAAGGATACAGACCAGAAAGAGGGCGTTGCCGAACTCATCGAGTGGATCACCCTTGATTCTTCTGATACAGGTCTCCAGTATCTCTGGGCAAACGGCCTGATAGACTGGGACAACGATCCGGAAACCAAGACAGCTAAGGATTCGGTCGCTTCCGGAAAAGTTATGGCCAGATCCGATGGAACGCTCGATTTCTGCGGCGGCCAGGACATCTTCCCGGCATTCATTCAAGCTAATAATTTTGCTACCGGCAAAGGCGCATCGCAGTACGATGAGATCATCAGCGGATATTACGAAAATGCGGCCAGGGACTATGCCAAAGGAGAAATAGACAGAAACGAAGCTATAAAGAAGTTCAAGAAGGAAGTTACAGATAGTATTGCTTTTTAACAGCAAAGGGATTTATAAGTGAGGGGGAATTACTTATGAATGAAAATCCTATAAATGGAACAGAGCAACAGACGAATACAGCAAAAACGAAAGAACCTATAAATACTCCAAGTCTTACCGGTTTTATTCTTGCTTTGGGTTATATTCTTTCATCCGTCGTTTACTGGATATTGAAATATATCGACGATGTCACGTCTTGGCGTGTCTGGGGATATGTGGTGATTATATTTCTTGTGGCTTTTGCACTGTTGAGCGCCGGGAGTGTCGTGTCTGCTATTGGCATTGTTAAGTCCGCCAGACTCAGGAATAAGAGATCATTGAAGTTTAGCATAGCAGGCATAGCGATCATATGCATTGTTTTAGCTGTCAACATTGCTGTGGTTGTTGTGCGGGCAAAAAAAGAAGCACGCAGAGAACCGTCATGGGAGCCAAACACGACTTATACTGAACCGGCGATCTGGGCAACTCCTACACCAACTGAAGAAACATTCTATGATGACGATGACGATGATATAACTTGTGCGCCAACGACAATGGAATTTGGCTCAGGGCCTGAGAAGATCCGGATTTGGTCAGAGTATGATACCATTCCAAGAATGGTAGGCCAGTATATTAAGCAGAATCCGGAGTTTGGAAAAAAATATACTGTTGAGTGTACGATCATTGAAAGTGGTGCAGGTTCTTATGAGAAAAGACTCTACACAATGCTTGCGTTCCCCAACGACTTATCTCCGGATATTTATGTTGCCGATAATAATGTTTATAAATATACACAGGGTGACATGTCGAAGTACGCTGCCACATATAAGGAACTGGGAATAGACGTTGACACTAAGATCAAGGAAGCCGACATCGCCCAATACTCAATAGATATAGGTTCACGCGATGGCGAAGTGGTTGCTCTGGGTTATCAAGGTACCGGCAGCGTTATGATCTACAATGCCGAAATAGCGAAAGAAGTATTCGGCACTGATGATCCTGAGAAGATCGAGAAGCTCGTAGGTGCAGGAACGGGCAAGTGGGATAAGTTTTTCGAGGCTGCAGAAAAGCTTAAGAAAAAAGGCTATGCAGCAGTATCCGGTCCGGAAGATATTTGGAAAGCATGTGAATGCTCAGCGGATACCCCCTGGGTTGTCGATAACGAGATCAATATAGATTCTAAGAGAGAAATGTATTTTGATCTGGCAAAGAAGATAAAAGACAACGGTTATTCTAACAACTATAGAAGATGGACTGAGAACTGGTATTACAACATGAAGGGTGAAGGCGGAAATAAGGTTTTTGCATATTTCGGCCCGTCATGGTTCATAAACTATGTCATGATCGGCAATTCCGGCGGCACCAAGCCCGGTGAAGGCACATATGGCCAGTGGAGAGTCTGCACACCACCGGTCGGTTTCTTCTGGGGCGATACATGGATCCTTGCAAACAAGGATACAGACCAGAAAGAAGGCGTTGCCAAAATCATTGAGTGGATCACTCTTGATACTTCCGAAACGGGTCTTCAGTATCTCTTGGCCAATGGGCTGATAGACTGGGATAATGATCCGGAAACTCAAACAGCAAAAGAATCTGTTGCTTCAGCAACCGTTATGGCTAAATCTGACGGCACACTCGAGTTCTGCGGTGGCCAGGATATATTCCCGGCAATAATAAAAGGCAATAAGATGGCTTCCGCCAAAGCATTCTCACCGTACGATGAGACCATCAACACTTATTTCACAAATGCGGCCGACCAGTATGCCGATGGAACGATAGACAAAGACAAAGCAATAGAGCAATTCAAGAAGAACGTTGAGGAGAGCGTTTCCTTCTGACAGGAGAATTATTTATAAGCGAGGGGGTTAAAGCTTATGAAGATATGTCCTAATTGCAGTGTACCTTGCGACGATAATGCCCAGGCTTGCGGGAACTGCGGCAATCCATATCCTGCTTGGTAAAGACAGAGGTTACGGCAAGATCAACGATGACGGAAGCATCACATTCTATAAATGCTATGTCCGTTTTGAAGTCGACCCGGACAACACACAATTTGAGAATAATGAAGACGGGCGTCTGTTATATGCTCAAAATCATATGGCTCCGCTTAATGCCTGGCCCTATAGAAAATAATAAAAAGGGTTGCCTCGAATGAAGTGAGACAACCCTTTGTTTTTGATCTGTTAATTTGTCTTAGTTCTCGAACTCGACAACGAGCTGGGAAACTGTCTGCTTAGCGTCGCCGTAGATCATGACGGTGTTATCCATCGTGAAGAGCGGGTTCTCGATGCCGGAGAAGCCTGTACCCTGACCACGCTTGAGGACGAATACTGTGCGTGCCTCGTAAGCGTTTACGATAGGCATACCGTAGAGCGGTGATGACTCGTCGTTGATAGCAGCAGGGTTAACAACGTCGTTAGCGCCGATGACGAT
>JAFYJX010000019.1 GCA_017537905.1 Clostridiales bacterium
AAGTGCCTAAAAGAAGGCGGCTCCATCGTTTATTCCACATGCACTTTCTGTGTCGACGAAGACGAGAACCAGATTGCACGTTTTATTGCACGCCATCCTGAATACCACGTTAAGGCACATCCGGAGATCTCCGGCATCACCCATAACGGTGAAGATTCGATCCTGCCAGGTTCCATGAGGATCTGGCCTCATCTGTCCGAAGGCGACGGACACTTCTGCGTCCATATCGTAAAGGGTGAGGAAAAGGACCTTAAATCTGCTTCAGATTACCTGATTTCAGTTGAAGTTAAGACCAAGGATAAGAATGTCGAAGCGGCAATGGCCATGCTCGATGAAGTCTTATCTGACAAGGGCAGGGAAGACATCCTCAGGGGCGAATTCATCTGCCACGGAACAGGCATTTTCCAGATGACTTTCGACGAGAAGCTTTTTAAGGGCTTAAAGGTTGTTAAGACGGGACTTTACGTTGGAGATATTAAGCCTCTGAAGTCAGGCAAGAAGGTTTTCGAGCCCTCAAACAGCATCGCGCTGGCGCTCTCACGGTCTGAGATCAGAGATGATTCATATCTGGGCCTTTCCCGTGATGACGACAGGCTCGTCAAATACTTAAGGGGCGAGACCATTTCGGTTACTTCTGAAGACGGCCTGAAGGCTTCAGGAACGATAATTGTAGGCATCGGCAACTATCCGCTCGGCTTTGCCAAGATCAACGGACAGACCGCTAAAAATATGTATCCCAAGGCATGGAGGCTTATATGACGGAATTCAAACTCATTCTTGCGACATCCAACAAGGACAAGGCAAGAGAGATCGCAGAGATATTGGACGGAACACCTTTTGTCGTTACGACAATGAAAGACGAGGGATTTAACCCCGACATCGTTGAAGACGGCAAGACTTTTGAAGAAAATGCTTTGATAAAGGCGCGCGCAGTGCACGCTCTTGCTCCCTCGGCATATGTTATGGCAGATGACTCAGGCCTCTGTATTGACGCGCTTGACGGTGCTCCGGGTATCTATTCAGCCAGATTCTGCGGTGAGAATTCAACATATCCCGAGAAATTTGCCAAGATCTTCGAGATGCTTAAGGACGTGCCTGAAGAAAAGCGCACTGCTAAATTCGTCTGCAGCATCGCTGTAGTAAGACCTGACGGCTCTGAATTTACTGTAAGAGGCGAAATCTGCGGCGTTCTTCATGAAAAGCCCATGGGAGACGGCGGTTTCGGCTACGATCCTATCTTCTATGTGCCTGAATTCGGCATGACAACCGCCCAGATGACCAAGGAACAGAAGAATTCCATAAGCCACAGGGGCAAGGCCTCCAGGGCAATGGCTGAGAAGCTGAAGAAGGAAATCGGCTGAGAATTTCCGGGAATCAGAACGATAACTGTGCCCCAAAATTGATATATAAAATTTTGGGGTAAAAAAAGGCCTGTTTTTTGCCCCAAATTTTCAAATAACAAAATTGGGGCAAACAGAAGGGGAATGTGGCCGTGAAAGCCGATTATCTCAAATAACGGCACAAAATCATATTAACCCGCCATCAATAACAAAGAATAAGCCTTCCGAGGGTGTCGTTTCGTTGTCATTTATTAATTATAATTCGTTGAAAACACCCCTTAATCGTGTTAATATTGTCAGGCGCGTACAAATGTCCGTCTGTGGAAGTATACTTGGGCGCGAAAAACTCATAGAAAGGTCTTGACCTTATGCATCAGGATAACCCCGAATATTTCCTCGTCGACAAAAGAGTTTTGCCTGAAGTCTTCATTAAGGTAATGGAAGTTAAGCAGCGTCTTAACACCGGTGAGTCCACTTCCGTAAACGAAGCGGTCAGAAAGACAGGGCTTTCCAGAAGTGCATACTACAAGTACAAGGACTCGGTCCTTCCGTTCTATGAGGCGGCAAGCGGAAAGAAGGTTACGCTCCTTTTGTCCGTTGAGAACTTCCAGGGTATCTTGTCTGAGATAATCCGGACTATCGCGGAATCCCGCGCAAATATTCTGACTATCAATCAGAATATCCCGATCAACGGCCTTGCAGATATCTCGATCTCCATTGAGACGGTATCAATGTATGGTACAGTTGATGACATAATCAATGATATATCCAAGCTCGCGGGCGTGCGTAAGTGCATGATCCTGAGCAGGGAATAATGAAAGGTAAGGAAAAGTAGAAATGGCAATTAACATCGCAATTTTAGGCTTCGGTACAGTAGGTTCTGGTGTAGCCGAGACCTTGGATATCAACAAGGATGTTATCGCGAAGCGCGTAGGACAGGAGATCGTTGTAAAGCATATCCTTGACATCAGGGACTTCCCTGAGAGCAGATTCGCAAGTCTCGTTACACATGATGCAGATGAGGTCTTCACCGACAAGGACATCAAGATCGCAGTAGAGACTATCGGCGGTGCGAGGATCGCTTACGAGTACACCAAGCGCGCCCTCTCATCCGGTATCAGCGTTGTTACATCAAATAAAGAGCTCGTATCCACAAAGGGTCCCGAGCTTATCGAGATAGCTAAGAACAATAACTGCTGCTATCTGTTTGAAGCTGCAGTCGGCGGCGGTATCCCGATCATCAGACCTCTTTATAAGTGCCTTGCGGCAAATAAGATCACGAAGATCGCAGGTATCGTTAATGGTACAACGAACTACATCCTCTCCCAGATGAAGGATGAGGGTCTGGACTTCGTTACGGCTTTGAAGCAGGCTCAGGAGAACGGTTTTGCAGAGGCTAATCCTTCTGCGGATATCGACGGTATCGATGCTCAGAGAAAGCTCTCGATCCTTTCCACGATCGCAAACGACGGCGATTATATCGCACCTGAAAGCATCTCTGCCGAAGGCATTTCCGCGATCACGACAGACGATATGGCATTTGCTGCATCGATCGGCTGCGACATCAAGCTCATCGCCCTTTATGAAGCCGGCGAAAAGCCTGTCGCTTTCGTTGCTCCTGCTCTGGTAGACAAGAGCAATCTCCTGTACAACGTAAACGGCGTATTCAATGCTATCATGGTTGACGGCAACAGCTTGGGCCAGGCTATGTTCTACGGTCAGGGCGCAGGCACGCTTCCTACGGCATCTGCTGTATGCGGTGACGTTCTTGAGGCTGCTGTAAGCGAGCCTTACGAGAACAGGGATTGGACAAAAGAGAGCGTAGAGATCACACCTTACGATGAGATCACGACTGATATCGTTATCAGAGTCGATAATGCTGCTGAGGCCGTTGTTAAGGGCTACAGCTGCGTATATCTTTCCGACGAGGCGATCCTCGTTAACGGAATCAAGCATAAGGAGATCGAAGCACTTGTAGCAGCTACAGGCGCCAAGTTCTGGATGCACTATCTTAAATAAGCTGAATAATTTTTCGGAGGAATAGTTAAATGAAGGTACTCGTAGTAGGCGGCGGCGGAAGAGAGCATGTTATCTGCTGGAAGCTCAAGCAGGATCCCAGGATCACTGAGCTTTACTGCGCACCCGGTAACGGCGGCATCGCTTCTATAGCTACTTGCGTTAATATCAAGGCTACCGATATCGAAGGCATGGTTGAGTATGCGAAAAAAGAGCAGTTTGACCTCGTTTTCGTTGCTCCCGACGATCCGCTCGCAATGGGCATGGTAGATAAGCTTGAAGAAGCAGGAATCAGGAGCTTCGGCCCTAAGGCAAATGCAGCTATCATCGAAGGTTCGAAGGCTTTCTCCAAAAAGCTCATGAAGAAGTATTCGATCCCTACAGCAAAGTATGAGATCTTCGACGACGAGCAGAAGGCATTAGATTACCTTGAGACACAGCCCATGCCGATCGTTATCAAGTGTGACGGCCTGGCATTAGGTAAGGGCGTTATCATTGCCCAGAACCTCGATGAGGCTAAGCAGGCAGTTAAGGACATGATGGAAGACCAGAAGTTCGGTTCTGCGGGTTCCACGATCGTTATCGAGGAATGCATGACAGGTCCTGAGCTCACTGTGCTCGCTTTCTCTGACGGCAACACATGTGTTCCTATGGTATCTTCCAGAGACCACAAGAGAGCATATGACCACGACGAAGGTCTTAATACAGGCGGCATGGGTGCTGTTACACCCGGCGCTGACATGACTGATGAGCTTAAGGCACGCATTCAGAATGAGATCATCACACCCACAGTTGAAGCACTTAAGAAAGAGGGAAGACCTTTTAAGGGTGTTATCTACTTCGGCTTGATGCTTACACCCGAAGGCCCTAAGGTTGTTGAGTATAACGCACGTTTCGGAGATCCTGAGGCGCAGGCAGTTCTGCCGCTCCTCGAGAACAGCCTCCTCGACATTGTTGATGCAGTTATCGACGGCAAGCTCGATCAGGTCGAGTTCAAGTGGAAGAATAAGTGCTCATGCGTTGTTGTCATGGCATCAGGCGGATATCCGCAGAGCTATCAAAAGGGCTACGAGATCACAGGCATCGATACATGCGGCAAGATCGTATTCCAGGCTGGCACCGCGCTTAAGGACGGCAAGCTCGTTACAAGCGGCGGACGCGTTCTCTGCGTATACGATGAGGCAGATACCCTTGATGAGGCAATCGACGGTGCATACGAAGGCGTTGCTAAGATCACTTTCAAGGATATGCACTTCCGCCACGACATAGGAAGGACACTCGGTTAATAAATGAGAATAGGCATCTACGGAGGCTCGTTCGATCCCGTTCATGACGGTCACATAGCAATGATAAATTCCGCGTTAAAGAGCGGATTCATTGACCTTGTGATCGTTATTCCTTCGGTCAGAAATAATTTCAAGCTCTATGCAAATAAGCTTCCGCCCCCGTACCGCCTCTTCATGATGCAGGAGACCATAGAGGGCCTCGGCATCAAGAACTGCTTTGTCAGCGACATTGAGTACGGTATTGACGGCGTAAGCTATACGGCCGTTGTTCTTAAGAAACTTACTTCCGAAGAGTATATAAGGGATTTCCTGATCAAAAACGACGTCAAGAAAAAGAAGGCTGAAGAGAATCATGAATTCTTCTGGATCATGGGTTCTGATACGCTCGGAACTTTCGAGACGTGGTATAACCCCGGTGAGATCTTAAACTACGTAACGCTCCTGGCTGCCGTAAGGCCCGGTGATACTACTGACGTTGATAAGGCGGCAGAATCGATAAGGAAGAATCTCGGAGGCAGGGTTGAGATATTCCGTCTTAAGGGCGTTGACTGCTCTTCGTCCGGAATCACTACTTCAGGTGACTTTTCGATGGTTCCTGAGCCTGCCAGAGAGTTTATCAAAAGACATGCTCTTTATACTGAGAATACCAAGCTCGAAGGAGTTTCCGAGGAAGCCAAAAAGCAGTTCTACGAGAGCTCTGTCTGGATGTATAAGTACCTGGGCGCGAAAAGGCTTCTTCACACGCTTAACGTAGGCTATCTGTCCGCACATCTGGCAGAAGTTTTTGGTTGTGATAAGGACAAGGCCCTGATCGCAGGCGCTTTGCACGATTGCGCGAAAGAGCTCCCTCTCGAAAAGCAGACTGAAATGGCAAAGAAGTATTCGGGAGACCTTTTCACAGAGAAGAAACTCCTTCATTCGCCTGCAGGCGCTACGTTTGCCAGAGAAGAATTCGGCATTGAAGATAAAGAGATCCTCGATGCCATCTGCTACCACACGACGGGCAGGGGCGACATGAGCCTTTTGGAGAAGATCGTATATCTGGCAGACAAGATCGAACCGTCAAGGAATTATACTGACTTGTCGCCAATCAGGGCAGCAGCTGAGATCGATCTTGATGATGCAATGAGAATGACTGCTTCTGCAGTAAGGGACAAATTTGTTTCACAGGGAAGAGACATTCATCCGATGACAGTCCTCATGATGAAAGATTTAAATATGTAACCGTTATTGTGTTACAATCAAAATATCAACAAACCTAAGGAGATAAATAATGGACACAAAAGAATTAGCCGCTAAGATCGTTGACATCCTTGATTCAAAGAAGGGTATTGATATCGAGACGATAGACTTAACAGGAAAGACTGTTCTTGCAGATTATTTCGTTCTTGCCAGCGGTAATTCGACCACACAGATCAAGTCATTGGCAGATGAAGTTGAGTATGTTCTCAAGAAGGACTACGACATCACTCCTGACCACATCGAAGGCCGCTCAGGCGACAAGTGGATCCTCTTAGACTATAAGGACGTTGTAGTTCATGTAATGGGCAGAGAAGAGCGCGAGAACTACAATATCGAGAAGTTCTGGGAGACAAAGCGCAGAGAAGGCGAAGCGTAACTCTTCTAGTAATTTATTTAAAATAATGTTTGAGACCGGCAAGGAAAATCCTTGTCGGTTTTTGTATGGTTTTGTCGGTAAAAACCGACAAAGAAGGGTGCTATGCTCTTTCTATGAAAAAGAGCGTGGCCACAAAGATCAAGAAGCTTATCTATCCTATGGCATTCATTCTGGTGATACTCCTGAGTGCCGTATATAAGCTTGTTTTCAAAGGAAATGCGGACTTCTCGGTAAACGCTTTTAAGAGCGGGAAAACAGAAGTGATCCAGACGGATGAGAGCCATCTGACAGAATCTGGTGAAGCGGGAACTTCAGTGCCGGCCGCTTCTTCGGCGTCATCAGCAGAGACTGTCCAGCTCATAAGTGTCTATATCTGCGGAGAGGTAATAAATCCGGGCATCTATGAGGCTCCCAAAGGTGTGATGTTAAATGACATCATTGAAGATGCGGGAGGACTTACGGAGAATGCTTCGGTGAACAATATCAACTTCGTCTATCAGATAACATGCAACATGTCGATCTATATACCATCAAAGTCTGAGACGGCGAGCGGTTTTAACGGAGGCGACATAATAAGGCAGGACGGCGTATATGTCTGGGGCAGCCAGCAGGGCGGATCAGCAGATCAGGGAAGTACGGGAATAAGCATAGTTAATATCAATACGGCCACGGTTGATGAGCTTAAGACACTGCCCGGGATCGGAGATGTGACGGCACAGGCGATCGTGGATTACAGAGCCAAGAATCCTTTTAAGGCTATAGAGGACATCAAGAACGTCTCCGGGATAGGAGACTCGAAATATAACAGGATAAAGGATTATATCTGCGTCTGATCAGGTATAGCCGTAGAGGCCTCTGACGCTTACTTCGCCGCTCCTAAGATCTTCGATAGAGCCGTCGTCGAACTTAACCTTAAGAGTAAAGTCATCATTGATGGCTATAGCTGTTCCGGAGCGGCCCTGGCTGTTTTCAGCAAGCTGCGGATAAGCCACGATCTTACTTCCGACCGTAACGTTGCTCTTGCGGTAACGGTGGAGATAGTATTCATCATCAGGCCATCTGTATGCTATTTCGCCCATTGACCTGATGAGCTCAGCAGCGAGTATTGAACGGTCGAATGTCTTATTGCCGTTTTCGAGTGAGATGGAGGTGGCAATCTGTGATAACTCTTCAGGGAAGGCTGTCTCGTTGACATTTATGCCGATACCGATGATGCAGTTGTCTATAAGACCGCTTTCAGCTTCAACCGTAACTTCCGTGAGGATTCCGCAGATCTTCTTCCTGTTCATGAGAAGGTCGTTTACCCATTTAACCTGGGAGTCTATCCCATAGGCATTGAAGATCGCATCAGACACAGCGATAGCTGTCCAGCTGGTGAGATTTGAGATCTTATCAAGGCCTGATTCCGGTTTGAACAGGTACGAGAAATACACTCCGACGCCTTTTGGGGAGGAGAAGCTCCTGCCGCGCCTGCCTTTGCCGCCTGTCTGGCAGTCGGCGATAACGACAGTGCCGGACGGCGCGCCATTCCTTGCCATATCCTTAAGTACATTATTTGTGGAGTCGACAGATTCGAAAACATGGACATTGGGAATTAGGGCATCCGGAAGATAAACTGACACCGAGCCTTTGGAGAGGATATCGGGACTGTTAGTCAGAAGGTAGCCCTTGTTAGTGGAGGAAGTGATCTCATAGCCCTCGTCACGGAGAGCCTTTACAGCCGAATTGACGGCAGCCCTGGAGACGCCAAGCTTACGGCTTATGGCTTCACCCGAGATGTAACTGTCTTCTCTGGATATGAGTTTTAGCACATCATCTTTGAGCATTTTTCAGACATTTATTCCTCTCTTTGTTTCTTTTTTAGTTATATTATCTAACTAAACAGCAAAAATAATAACACTTTATAGCGAATTTGCGGTAAAATATATTCGGTTTAGTGCTTTTTATTTATGAACTAGGGTGAACATGGGTATATATTCGATCGTATTGGGAGTAGTAATGCTACTCAGCATGTTGTCTACTTTTGCGCTCGTCCTCTTCTCGAGACGCGGCGCCAATACACTTGAGATTTTGATGTCTGTCTGTATCATGATCAGTAACGCCGGTTACTTTATTCTCTCATGTTCCAGAAACGTTCAGGAAGCTCTCCTCGCAAATTCATTGGCTTATGTCGGCGGAATATTCCTGCCGCTCCTCATAGTCTATATCCTGATCGACTATTCGGACTCAAAGGTCCCTACATGGTTCTCGATCGTTATCCTGGTTATCAATATCGTCGTATTCCTGTCCACATTGCTTACGGACAGATTCCCTTATTACTACGCATCCCTGCAGTTCATTCCGGGTACGCCTTCCTTACTTATCAAGGAACCCGGTCAGATCTATTACATCAGATACATAATCCTGGCCGTTGAAGTAGGTCTTGCTGCGTTCTTTACTATCCTGACTTATCTTGGCAAGCGTACTGCTTCGTTCAGACTCATGGTTACATATGCCGGTTCTTTGTTCGGAGTAATGCTCGTTTATATCGGCACCAGACTGTTCGACCTTAAGATCGAACTGATCCCGTTCTTCTATCTGTTCTGCACTTTGATGCTCGACTACGTTGTCGCGAGATCTACGATCTATAACGTTAACTTGAGCGTACAGGAGAAGATCGATGAACTCAGCACATTCGGTTATCTCGTTTTCGACAGGAAGTTCAAATACGTCGGCAGTAATGCCGTAGCAGGTAAGTTCTTCCCTGAGATCAATAATGCCAGAATCGACTCCAAGATCATACCGAAGGACTACGCTCTGAAAGATCTCCTTAAGTGGATCGCGAAGAATGCTGAAGAAGCTGCTGCAGAGAAGAAGACCCAGGGCAAATTTAAGAAGGCTATCGTTATCAACGACAGAAGCCCCAGTGAGAGAAGACATCTCGAATGCGAGATGAGTTTCATCCATTTCGGTTTTGAGAATCACGTGTCAGGTTACCTCGTTGAGATCATCGACGACACCGAGCAGCACAACATGATCGAGTCGATGAGCTTTAAGGGTGAGTCCCTGAAGCGTGAGGTAGAGCGTCAGACCAAGAGAGCAAAGTCGATGCAGATGTCTACTATCCTCGGTATGGCGGCCATGATCGAATCACGTGACAACTCCACAGGCGGTCACATCAACAGAACATCCGCATGCGTTGCTTTGTTTGTTGAGCACCTGCGAAAGTTAGACGATTACAACATGAGCGAGAATTACTGGGATTCAGTAATAAATGCCGCGCCTCTCCATGACCTCGGTAAGATCGCCGTTGACGATGCTATCTTAAGAAAGCCGTCAGGTCTTACGGACGAAGAATATGAGAAGATGAAGATCCACGCTCCTTACGGCGCGAAGATCATGAATAAGGTCCTCGAAGACGTTGAGGATAAGGAGTTCGTAAGAGTAGCTACGAATGTTGCCCACTATCACCACGAGAAGTATAACGGCACAGGCTATCCTGACCAGTTAAGAGGAGAGAGCATCCCGTTCGAAGCAAGGATCATGGCGCTCGCGGATGTTTTCGACGCATTGGCAAGCCGCCGTTATTACAAGGATCCTATGACCTACGATGATGCTTTCGAGATCATAAGACAGGAATTGGGACACCATTTCGATCCGCACCTCGGACGTATCTTTATCTCACTGAAGAAAGATATCATCGCCCTCTACGAATCTTTCGAGCACACAGATTATGCCAGATAAATTACAGGGGTTGTCTTCAAACGAGGCAACCCCTTTTTAATTTCAATGATACAACTTGGACTAATTGTTGACGGATTTGAGGCGGTTTGTGAGGGTGTAGCCTCAAATTCAGCCTCATTTTCATGTTGTGTGAAGGAATATGAGGGTGAACGTGAGGGCATAGCCTCAAATCCAGCCTCAAATTCTTCCAAAATGCAGGTGAAGTCTATTCTTTTGATAGTTGTTTTAAACTTCTTCGTTAATTATATTCTTTACCCACTTATATTTTCTGTAGTGAGCGATTACCACAGGAAGCTTAACGATCTCGTCCAGGTTTAAGATGAAGTAAACGACCATGACGGGCCAGTTAAGTACGAATGCAGAGATGAATCCCAGAGGAACGATGAAAGCCCACATCGTTATGGTATCGCAGAAGAAGCCGAACTTCGTGTCGCCGCCTGCTGAGAAGATTCCGCTGATGGTGGTCGAATTAATTGACCTGCCGAGAATGTAATAGCTGCACATCATGAGCATTATGAAAAGGTAGTGCTCAGCTGTCTCTGTGAGGTTTACAAAATACAGTACAACAGGTGCGGATGCAGCAGCGATGAGGCCCAAAATGATGCCGGAAATAACAGTGATCTTAAGAAGTTTGTCACCGTATTCTTTTGCCTTATCGAGTCTGCCTGCACCGAGTTCGTTGCCGATGATAATGACGCTTCCGCCTGCGATCGCATAGCAGAGGCAGGATACGAGGTCTTTTACGATCGCTGCAATGCCGTTAGCAGCTGCAGCATCAGAACCTAAGTGTCCCATGATTACTGTGATCATCGTAAATCCGAAGCCCCAGAAAAGGGAATTCATAAGGTAGGGCAGGGTGTACTTTGAGAATCTTTGTCTAAAGTCCACATCGACCTTGAAGATGTTCTTGAACTTCAGCCTGAACTTCGTCTTAACGAGGATGAAAATTACGCAAAGCAAAAATCCTGCACCGTTTGAGATCGTCGTTGCAAGTGCCGCGCCGGCAGAGCCCATGGCGGGCATACCGCAAAGGCCGAAGATAAATATCGCATTCAATATGATATTCAGGAATACGATTACTACGCTCGCGATAGTGCATTCCTTAACAAAACCGACGTTCTTCAGAAGTGTCTCGAAAACTGATGCAAATGTCATGAAGACATACGAGAAGGACGCGATCCTGATGTAAGGAATTCCGTTTGCGATGAGCTCGGGTTCGTTAGTAAATACGCGCATTACTCCTTCAGGCATGAACATGCCGCATGAGAAAAATACGATCACTACAGGGAGTGATAACGCGAACATGTAACCGAATACCTTTTCGATTGATTCGTTATCGCCCTTGCCCCAGTACTGCGCAGCAAATATAGAGCCGCCCGCAGTTATGGACATGGCAAACAAGGTCAGTACGAGTACGACCTGTGTTGCAAGCGATACTGCTGCCATTGAATCCTGTGAGAGGAAGAGCAGCATGATGGCGTCTGATACCGGTACCAGTGCGAACACGAAGTTCTGCAGTGTCATCGGCAGTATCAGCGAGATCAGCTTCTTTCTAAAAGATGTTTCTTTAATCTGTGTCATGTTTTAAATTTATCCTATTTTCCCTATAAATATATATGCAGGATTGGCATTTTACTCCGAAACCTGACAAAAATCAAATGGATTAAGAGTAAAAAATGCGTTGTTAATGTGAAAGGTGATTTCCGGGTATCATGATACAATAACGGAAAACAACAGCCGGGGAGATAAGTACTTGCGCAAACATTATCATTTCAACATGGATATACCTGATCCTGATGTGATCTTCCACGACGGATATTATTATCTGATCACAACGACCATGCATTTCTTTCCGGGCGGTGAGATATTGAGATCAAGAGATCTGAAGTGCTGGGAACATTATTCCTATGTATTTGAAAAGCTCGAGAGCACGCCTTCACAGCGGCTTGAAGGCGACTTATATATCTACGGCAAAGGTATGTGGGCGCCGACGCTCAGATTCCATGACGGTGTTTTCTATGTTGCATTCTCGTCGAATGATATGAACAAGACATATCTGTACAGGGCAACTACACTGAAGGGTCCCTGGAAGCGCAATGAGATAAAGGGTTTCTACCACGATCTCTCGCTCCTTTTTGATGGTGGCAAAGCTTATCTCATATACGGCAATACCGATATCCATCTGACTGAATTAAATGAGGAGCTGACAGGTCCCAAAGAGGGAGGCCTTGACCGGGTTATCGTTGATGATGCAGGCAATCCGATGCTGGGTCTCGAAGGCTCGCACATTTATAAGATGGACGGCAGGTATTATCTGTTCATGATCCATTCGCTCCGTGACCGCTGGAGAAGGGTCGAGGCGATGTATGTCGCTGACAGCCTTGACGGCGAATTTAAAGGCGGCGATATCTACGATAATGATCTTGGAATAAGAGATTCCGGAATCGCTCAGGGAGGCATTGTCAGCGGCCCTCTTGGCGATCACCTCATTATGTTCCAGGACAGCGGTGCGGTCGGCAGGCTTCCTGTTATTGTCCCTTTTAAATGGCAGGACGGGAGACCTGTTTTTGAAAGAGACGAAGAGGTCGAAGAGTGCGGACTGATCGGCCTTTGCGGAAGCGATGATTTCGACAACGGACATAAGGATTTCTGGCAGTTTAATCACGAGCCGGATATGAGTCTTGTGAAGTTCGAAAACGGTTTTTACATAACGACCGATAAAGTGTGTAAGAATCTGTTCCATGCGAAAAATACATTAACGCAAAAGATAGAAGGCCCCGTCCGTGAAGCGATGGTAACTGTAGATGCCATAAGACTTAATGACGGCGACTTTGCAGGATTGTCTGCGTTCCAGGGCGACTATGCATTTGTTGGCATTACCAGGGAAGATGATAAGTTCTATGCAGTCATGCTCAGTAACACCAGCAAGGGCGGCATCTGGGACCTGAGTGAAGAGGAAGGCTTAGTTGAAGCAAAGGAACTGTTAGATGGAAATGAACTGACGGTAAAGGTCGTCTGTGATTTCACGAAGGATACGGCAACATGCTTTGCGAATACCGGGAACGGATTTAAACAGCTTGGAACGCCTCATCAGTTGAGATTCAGGCTGGACCATTTTACGGGAGCGAGATTCTCGCTGTCGTGCTTTTCGACAGCTGAGCGTGGCGGAACGGCTGTTTTTAAAAGTTTTGTTGTAAGTTAATTGGCGATAAAACGGATCTGCTAATCCTTAATACTTCCAAGATATAAGCCTTCGACGATGTGTCTGGATAAGAAGGCGTATAAGATTATGGGCGGCAGAACCATTGCCAGTACTACAGGAAAATCATTCGGATCCAGATAATAGATAGGTGAGAACATCAGCGGGAGAGTCTTTTTCTCCAGCTGTGCGATCGTTATGAAAGACAGTGATGTGTCGTTCCAGCTTGCAGCAAACGCGAAGATAGCCTGCGTCGCACAAGCCGGTTTTAACATCGGAAGGACTATCTGGTTAAATATCCTGAATTCACCGGCTCCGTCGATCCTCGCTGCCTGGATCATTTCTTTCGAGAATGACGCCTGAAGATACATCTTCATGAAGAATACCGTCATCGGAGATGCGATGGCGGGGAGAATAAATATGAAGAGCTTATTGGTGAAATGCATCTTGAAAATGAACTGCAGGAATCCGTAGGTGGCGATTGTCGAAGGGATCATCATGGCAGCCATTATTATCGTGTTGCAGATGTTCCTGAGCTTCCACTTGTAAGCCGTCAGCGAATAGGCGGTAAGTGCCGAGAAATATACAGTGAGAATAGTAGCGCTGACGGATACGATGAGCGAATTCTTAAGACCTAAAAACAGATATTGATAAGTGTTCCAGAAGACTTTCCAGTTGCTGGAGAGCTTCTTATATGGATGGTTTACAAGTTTTCCGAATGGTGTCGGATCATCAATGAAGGTGTATTGGTAAGATTCCTTGAAATACAGAAAAATGGGGTACAGGCTTAAGAACGTCAGTATGATGCAGACGGAATACAAGACTGCCTTAAGAATGGTGTCTCTTCTCTTAGTTATCTTTATTGTCAGTGTTTTAGCCGCCGTAACCGGTACCTCTCTTGAAGATTTATACTGCAAATATAGCATTCAGGTTGACATATGTCTACCGAGTGATATATTATCGGTATACATTCGTATACCTGCACAAAATTTCGGGCTCAAAATTGTACGCGGAACAGATATGAGAAAAAAGAAATTAAATATCGAGAGGCATTATAACAAGTGGGGATATATCTTCATGATCCCCTTTGCTGCTGCGTTTCTGTTCTTTTATTTTCAGCCTCTTGCGAATACTGTTTACTATGCCTTCTGTGATATGAGGGGAATGGGTACTACCGAAGCCCGGTTACTGACATCCATAGGCGAGCCCTGGTATAAGCATTTCGCAGAGATTTTTAAGGCTAAGACCTTTGCGAAGGCTTTCGGCAATACGATGGCGGTGTGGGCTGCCTACGCTATACCTGAGCTGGTCTTCACTTGCTGGCTGGCAGCCATGATCACTGACAGAAGACTGAAGATGAAGGGCAGAACGGTATTTAAGACCGGTTTCTTCCTGCCTAAGCTCATGGAAGGAACCGATATAGGTTTTGTGCTTACAAATCACTTTGTATCTACTGTCGGAAGCACGCTCTTTTTGCTGATATCGGCATCTGCCATGAACGGATTCGGTTTTACAGAACAGGATTTTCAATTCTTCATGTCAGACCGTTTTTTCATAATCGTATTAAGTATCTATTCCCATTTCGGAATCACGTTTATATACATTATTGCAGGCATCACAGGTGTCCCTGTCGAGGTTATCGAGGCGGCCGAGATTGACGGCGCTAACAGATTCCAGACGTTTACCCGTGTCACGCTTCCGTGTATGAAACCCATCGTATTCTTTATAGCGGTAATTACCATTGTTGACGGTGTGGGCATGTATAAGGTCCCAGCCATGATCGGAAATGCATACGATGTCTTTATGACTAACATTACGCTTATGGAATATCTGCAGAACCAGTTTTACGGAGGCGGGTTCGCTTATGACAAAACATCTGCTGCGAGCCTTATCATGCTTGCACTTTATTCCTTCTTTGCAGGTGTCGTATATCTGATCTTCATAAAGGATTGGGACGAGGCGAAACAAAAGAGACAAGACAGAAAAGACCGCAGGGAAGAGCTTAAGAGACTTAAGTGCGCCTGACCTGATTTGGTTGATAGCTGTCTACCCGAGTGTTATATTTCTAATATAAGTTGGAGGTTTTCGAAAATGCGTTTATCAGATTCAGAATGGAAGATAGCAGACTGCCTTTGGAACAAAGGCGATATGACGATTACAGAGCTTACCAGAGAACTCCGTCCGGTTACAGGATGGTCTAAAAATACCATCATCACGCTGCTTAAGCGCATGACGGAGAAGGGCGCCATTACCTTCGTTCAGGAAGATAAGGCGAAGAGATTCCATCCTGCGATAGACAGGACCGAAGCAGAGCTCGAAGAGACGACATCATTCCTTGACAAGGTCTATAAGGGCAATGTCGGTCTCATGATCTCCAATCTCATTGATTCCGACCAGCTTACGGATGAACAGTTATCAGAGCTTCGCAGGATAATTAAGGAAGGATAAAATGCTGCGTTACATTATCGGTGTCTCGCTCATAGCGGTAGCCATAATGCTCATCAGGCGTCTTGCGAGCGGCAGGATGCTTAAACGCCATCAGTATGCCATTTGGCTCCTGATTCCCATTTACATGGTCATCGGACCATTCATTAAGATCAATGTTCCTGTAGCAGAAGAGATAAGCAGCATGATGCCTGCGACTGTTGAACAGGCTATTTACGAGAAGGCTTACGGCAATGCTGTTCTGCCTGCAGGTGATGTCGGGAATGCTGATGTTCCGGACGCTGTTTTCGCTATGGAAAACGATAAGACTGCTGCAATCGAAAACAATGCAGGTTACGGCTCCGCAGTTAAGAAACCCGTAAAAACACCTGTAAATACAGGCCTGATACTTAACTGCGTATATATCTCTGTCGCGGCAACCATAATCGTTTTGCTTACAGTCTACAATGCAGGCTTTGTGTTATTCTGCAGACGCAACAGACAATATCTCGGAACAGATCCCAAAAGCGGACTTGGCATCTATGGGATCAGTCACAGAGGCGTTCCGTTCCTGCTGTTTAACAAGATCTATGTCGATACGGATCCTTCGAAATTAAGTGAATATGCAGTCTGCCACGAAGCGTGCCACT
>JAFYJX010000020.1 GCA_017537905.1 Clostridiales bacterium
CGCTTACATGGTCTTAGAGCAGGGCGCGCTGTCCGGCCATTACGACCAGAATCACCCGTTCCCGTTCTTCTCGATGCGCAATTTCTCCTTCCCCAAATCCAAGTTCAGGAAGATCGAACAGCTCCTTCTCACCATGCGCGGAATCGCTGCAAAATACAAGATCGACTCATCGCAGGTTCCGATCCTCTGGGCGCTCTCCAAAGGTGCGATCCCGATCGTCGGCATCACCAAGCCTTCGCACGCGAAAAAGCTCTACGAAGCCAGAGATGTAAAGCTTACGGAAGAAGAACTGGGGTCCATAGAGAAAGAAGCTGCAGCAACAGGTCTTAGGCAGCAGGGCTCGTGGGAACCACAATAAAAAACTGTTATAATTTATTCAAATTCCAAGAAAGGAAGTAGGATTATGGACGGAATAGAAAGAGTTTTAGAATTTTTGGACAAGGCAAACACTTATTTTTTGGCAACGGCAGAAGGTGACCAGCCGAGAGTAAGACCTTTTGGCACAGTGCTCGTTTATGACGGCAAGCTCTACATCCAGACAGGCAAGGTCAAGCCCGTTTCACAGCAGCTCGCGATCAACCCCAAGGCTGAGATCTGCGCTTTCGATCCCGGCACAGGCAACTGGCTCCGCGTATCAGGCGAGCTCGTTGACGACAACAACAGAGACGTTAAGGTCGCAATGCTCGAGAAGTATCCTGCGATCAGAAGCATGTACGATCCTGACGACGACAACACACAGGTTCTCTACTTCAAGAACGCTACTGCTGTCTTCAGCTCATTCATGGGTGCACCTGAGACGGTAACGTTCTGACATCGCGCACATTTCAAAAACTTCATACCGTCCTGGACGCGAAAAACGTTGTCTAGGACGGTATGTTATTTGTTGTGTTTTCTTCGGACACTGGTCATTTATAAATCCCGCTTCTTTTGATACAATCTCGAAAAACATCTAAAAGGACACTAACATGATCCAGGACATAGCACCACATAAGCTTGATAATCACTTCTATCCGGACAGGAAACCTGCTGCCGGCAATTTTGTAATGGCTTTCAGACACCAGGACATCCTCGTTAATGGCGAGGCTTTCCCGCGCGTAAGCGAGATGCCTGAAGAGGCCAAAGAAAAACTCATCTACCTTTTCGCGCTTGACGAAGATTACTATTTCTTCCTTGATGCACGAGATGAGAATATGGCACTTCCTGCAGGATATGAATTCGTTAACGTCAGGTCTTTCAGGCGCTCCGGAATTGCCGAGAAGCAGAACGTATTCCTCGCATTTACTGCGCTCCAGCTCGCAAACTGGTACAGAGGCAACAGATACTGCGGCATCTGCGGCGGAAAGACCACGATAGATGACAGGGAGCGCGCATTAAGATGCGAGTGCGGCAACGTCATTTATCCGCGCATCGTACCCGCCGTTATCGTCGGTATCACGAACGGTGACAAGATCCTCGTGACCAAGTACAAGACGGGCTTTGCGCATTTCGCGCTCGTCGCAGGATTCACAGAGATCGGCGAGACATTGGAAGAGACAGTCGCCAGAGAAGCGATGGAAGAGACAGGTCTTAAGGTCAAGAACATCCGTTATTACAAGTCACAGCCGTGGGGCATCGTCGACGACCTTCTCGTCGGCTTCTACTGCGATGTCGACGGCGACGATACGATAAAGATGGATGAGGGTGAGCTTAAGGTCGCCGAGTGGCGTTCACGCGAAGAGATCGAGCTTCAGCCCGACGATTACAGTCTTACAAACGAGATGATGAAAATGTTCAAAGAGGGGAATGCTTAATTCCCCTTTATCATTCCTACCGCCCAGCAGATTACAAACGCAACGATGTCAGTAATTACGATCGTTGAGCCGACGGGTGTGTCGAACGGGATCGAGAGGATGATTCCGGCAAGCGCACAGACTACCGAGAGCACTGCGGAGAAGATCGTTACCGACTTAAAGCTCTTGAAGATCCTCATTGCGGAGAGTGCGGGGAAGATTACGAGCGCGGATACGAGGAGCGATCCTACGAGGTTCATCGCAAGTACGATGATGACCGCGATGACCGTAGCGATCAGGAGATTTAAAAGTCTTGTTTTTGTGCCGACGGCCTTTGCAAAGCTTTCATCGAATGTGACCGCGAAGAATCTGTTGTAGAAGACTACGAAAAGTATGACTACGACGACCGACAAAACGATGCTTAAGATAACCTCCGACTTGGTGAGCGTGAGGATCTTTGTGGAGCCGAAGAGCGAAGAGCAGACGTCGCCTGAGACATTTGATGAAGTCGGGAAGAGGTTCATCAGGAGATAACCGAATGCGAGAGCGCCGACTGAGATCATGGCGATGGCCGCATCACCTTTGATCTTTGCATTTTGGCCGGTCCATAAGAGCAGGATAGCGCAGACGATCGTGATGGGGAGCGTGAGCACCATCTGGTCGGTAAGTCCTACTACGGCAGCGATCGCCATAGCGCCGAATGCGACGTGGGACAGGCCGTCACCGATATATGAGAATCTCTTTAATACGAGGATAACGCCAAGCAGTGATGAGCAGAGTGCGATCAGGACGCCTACGATCAGTGCGTACCTTACGAAAGGATAGGAGAGGGCTTCGATCAGGGTTTCCATTAATTTTCGCCCCCCTCGAGATAAGAGCTTCCTGCAGCGGAATTCTTGTAATCCTCAACCGTGCCGAAGAAGAAATCGTTTCCGATATGAAGAATGTGCTTAGCGTACTTTACCGAAGACACGATGTCGTGGGAGATCATGATGATCGTGATGCCTTCTTTATTGAGCTTGCTGATGAGCTCATACATCTCATTGGTTACGAGGGGATCGAGGCCTGCTACAGGCTCATCCAAAAGGAGCATCTTCTCTGTAGCGCAAAGTGCTCTGGCGAGCAGGACTCTCTGCTGCTGTCCGCCCGAGAGATCGCGGTAGCACCATTTCGCGAGATCGGCTATGCCAAGGCGCTTCATATTCTTAAGAGCTCTTTCCTTTGCAGCCTTGCTGTAGAAG
>JAFYJX010000021.1 GCA_017537905.1 Clostridiales bacterium
CAGGGAAGAAACGAGTTCGAGATCAATCACGCGCTCTTAGACAACATCGTTACTGACACTAAGGACATTCCTGAAGATAAGAAGATCGACCTTTTGATCTCCCTTATCACTCTTAAGTACACACAGTCCAATTCCGTCTGCTACGTTAAGGACGGTCAGGCAATCGGTATCGGTGCAGGCCAGCAGTCCAGAATCCACTGCACAAGACTCGCAGGCAGCAAGGCTGATAACTGGTGGCTCAGACAGAGCCCTCAGGTATTGGGTCTCCAGTTTGTTGACGACATCCGCCGTCCCGACAGAGACAACGCTATCGACGTTTACATTTCTGACGAGTACGAGGACGTTCTCGCTGAAGGTACATGGCAGAACATCTTCAAGGTTAAGCCCGCTGTATTCACAAGAGAAGAGAAGAAGGCCTGGCTCGCTAAGAACGACAATGTAGCATTAGGTTCTGATGCATTCTTCCCCTTCGGTGACAACATCGAGCGTGCTCACAAGAGCGGCGTTAAGTACATCGCTGAACCCGGCGGATCCATCCGTGACGATCATGTCATCATGACATGCAACAAGTACGGCATCGCTATGGCGTTCACAGGAATGAGACTGTTCCACCATTAATATGAATTAACTGCACCTCCGTTGGCGCATGCCTTCGGAGGTGTATTGTTTTTACAGGAGATAATTATGGAAAACGAGAATAAGACAGCAGAAGAGCTCGAAAACAAGGCTTTGGAAGCTGAAACAGCGAAAACGGAATCTGTACCTGAGAAGACTTCTGAACCTGTAAAATCCGCTCCCGCAAATAAGATCACGGGCGGTAAGTATGCTGATTACACGGATCACGATCTTTTGACTGAGATGGTCAACCTCCAAAAGAAGACTGCGAAAAGAACAGGTATTGTGGCCTTTTCCATGATGGTGATCGCAGCTGTCGTCCTTGCCTCAGCTATTCTGATCGTTCCTAAGGTGATTACGACTCTTACAGCCGCTGAGACAACTCTCGAGCAGGCAACATCACTCATGGGTGAGGTCAATAACTCTCTTGAAGGAATGAATAAGATGATCTCCAATGTCGATACGGTCCTGACGGATAATACTGAAGCAATGTCTGAAGCTATCCAGAAGATCAGCGATATAGATATAGAAGGCCTGAATGATTCCATCAAAAAGCTTAACGAAGCTGTCGATGCTTTGAACAAGGCTGTTGGCGGTACAAGGAGAAACCGATAAGGTTTCAAAATTAAAACATCCCCCTCACGAGTTAATTGCGACAGGCATAACTCAATAGAGGACCAAAAATAAAATAACCCGTGTACGATTTAATTGCGCCAGCAATTACTGTCTGAAGTACACGGGTTCTATTTTTTTTGGAGCCAAAGGCGGGAATCGAACCCGCGACCTATTCATTACGAGTGAATTGCTCTACCCCTGAGCCACTTTGGCGTGCCATAAAAATATACCTATTTGGCAGTTAAGTGTCAAGTGAGCAGTATTTCCTTAGTATTTTAACGGGTTTTTATATAAGAATGATATAATCATTTAAATGGAGGATTATCGGATGAGAACCCTTAGTTTCGGTAAAAGGATAACAAGCATTTTATTGTGCGCGTCAATGGCGGGCGCTCTGTTTACCGGCTGTAAAAAGGGCGATGATCTTTTCCCGTCGATTCCTTCTGAGACTGATGAGACAGGCACGACAGAACCAGTCGAATCCACTTCTGATCCGGCTTCTGAGGATGTGATCTGCCAGCTTCGCGTAGCGCTTCCTTATTCTGACCAGACGGTCCAGTGCCTTGCGGCAATGCTTTACTGCAAAAATATCGGTATCTGGGACAGTTCCGAGACGGGACTTACGGTTGATACAAATTATCTTACTTCTGTAGCTTCCAATTATGTTGTAACCAATGTAGGCTGCGGAAGTACCGGCGTTAATCTCGAGATGGTAAAGACGTGGAAAGCGGAGAATTCTGTTCCTGATCTGTTCCTGGCACAGGACAGCAATGCAGTCTACAGGGCAGGTTATTCCGAAGCTGTTAACGATTATCTGTCTGACTGCAAGTATATCAATGTGCAGTCGATCTACTCGGGGGCTCTGACAACAGATTCTACTGATGGCGTGTTCTATGCCGTTCCTCATTTCTGTTCAGCGCAGATCGTTATGGGCAACACCGGCTATATTCCTTCGGGCACAGGAAAACTTCAGACAAAGAACACGACAGAGGGACTGAAGACTTATCTTGCAGCTATTAAGAAAGAACACCGTTCGGCGGTTCCTTTCGCTTCGGCCTATGAACTCATTCCTTATTTAGGTTCGGCATTTAACGGCGACAACAGGACGTCTTATATGCTTTACGATGAGTATTTGAAAGACAAGGATTCAGCAAAGAGTATCTGCAACAAGTCAGCTTCGTATGTAAAGAGCTTATATTCATCTTCTCTGGCTGCAGATCTTGCCGGCGGTGCAGATCCTGTTTATTCCAGAAAGGCTGCTCTCTGGATCGATTCTTCGGCAAATATAAGGGCATGGGCAGATTATTATCCCGGAAGCCTTTACCTGTTGCACCTGCCTTGTGAGGATGCTGCAAATGCAGGTATTCCGTATATAAGCACTTATTCTCTGTGCGTCGCAAGAGGTTCTTCGAACAGCAAGTTTGCTGCGGAATTCGCGGCATTTATCTCTTTTGATCCTGATGCACAGTTATTGATATACAGATTAGAGGATATGACCGGTCTTATGCCGCTTACAAGAAATGATGCGGTTTGGGACCTTGTTTCCGGAGATGAACTTTTCGGGCACATGGCAGCAGACTTCAGACAGACAATGGATAATGCTGTTTACTGTCCTGATTCTTTTGACAGCAGGTTGTTTACAAAGACGAATGAGTATACGGCAGAGTATGTAAGGCAGAATGAAGAGTTTGATCCGGAGAAATGCTATGGCTGATAAAATTGTTCTTCGTAAGATCCTTATTTCAGACAGCTCCGAGCTTCGAAAGCGCGGCCTCATGGAGGGTACGATAAAGCTCATTGAGGATGACATCAGGGCTCTCGGAACCGGAAGCCAGGGTGAAGCTATGCTCGCCTTCAAGGATGATGTCATCTATGCGCTTGTAAAACTCTTCAGACCTGACAGGAAGAACTGCAGGGCTCATATAGATTTTGTTTTTACCGCGGACGCCAACGCAGATACGCAGAGCGGTGTCGTCGATGAAGTCTTAAGATACTGCTTCCTCGAAGAGTACTATCACAAGGTTACGGTTATCTGCAATCACGGAAATGAAGGCTTAGAGCGCATCCTTATGGGCGCGGGATTTAATCAGGAAGCCGTACTGAGAGACGAGGTAAGGACCAGGGGCGGATTCGAAGATGCGGGTCTTTATGCGATGCTTTCTTATGAATATCCGAAATACAATGTCTGCTTCGTGCCTTTCGAGAGGGGCGTGGCAGTCGTTACGGGCGGCATGGATTACATCGATACGGTCAGGCTCTTCCACTACGGCCAGCAGCTAGAGGACCCTTTCGAAATTAATGTCGCGGCAAGCTTAGGCCTTCTTGACGGCAATATGGGACTTGTTCGTAATGATGACGGCATCTATAACCTGGAGTCCGAACAGTTAAAGTGCCTGCCATCTGAACTCGCGAGAGCCTATGTCGAGCTTAAGGAATATTTCGACAGTAACAGGGCAGGCTTTGATATCAACGTCAGGTTTACGACCGGTACGCCTTTCCAGAAGAAAGTATGGAACGCGCTTAATTCCATTCCTTACGGCGGTACGGCAAGCTATGAGGATATAGCGCTGATGCTTACCGATGGCAAGCTTTCCGAAGCGCGCAAGATAACGAGAGCCGTAGGAAGCGCATGCTCTGATAATCCTGTTGCCGTTATCGTGCCCTGTCACAGGGTCATCGGTAAGGACGGAAGCATTGTAGGCTATTCTGCCGGCATCGATATAAAAGACTATCTGCTCTTGCATGAGAGCTTTACGGCGGTAACACCGCTCATATCCAAGGAGGTATAGATAAGTGGCTAAGCACGATAAAGTAGAAGTCGGGATTTCAACGATCCTTAATCCCGTACCCGTTGTTATGGTTTCATCCGGAAGTAAGGACGGCAAAGCGAACATCATGACCGTCGCGTGGGCAGGAACGGTAAACTCTGAGCCGCCCATGGTTTCCGTCAGCATCAGAAAATCCAGATATTCACATAAGCTTATTTCAGAGACGGGCGAGTTTGTTATCAACCTCGTTTCCAAATCTCTGTGCAAGGCATGCGACTACTGCGGTGTCAGGGGAGGCGAGAAGGAAGACAAGTTCAAAGCCTGTGGCCTGACTCCGGTTAAGGCTGAAGGTCTGGAATATGCATATGCCATTAAGGAAGCTCCCGTATCGATCTCCTGCGTCGTAAAGAGTGTTACGGAATTGGGCTCACACGATATGTTCGTAGGCGAGATAAAGGCTGTCACGGCTGATTCTTATCTTCTGGATCAGAACGGCAAGCTCTGCTTAGAGAACGCGAGACTTGTTGCATATAACCACGGAGAGTATTATCTCCTGGGCGAGAAACTCGGTTTCTTCGGCTATTCTGTAGCCAAGGAAGACGTGATCAAGAGAAGAATAGGTAAGGACAAGAAATGAAGTTCATAGGCATTAAGAAAGTCCACGAAGGACGTTTTATCACATCTTATAACGCTGAATACGAGACGAATCTCGGCAACAGGAAGATCTATGAGATGGTCTCGAGAGATAAGAATATTCAGAGCCTTGAAGACATCGCGAAAGAGAAGTGCGACGCCGTAGTTCTCATCATCACGAGCACTGACGGCAGCAGGCTTCTCCTTAATAAGGAATACAGAATGGCCGTAGGCGGCTTTGCTTATAACTTCCCGGCAGGCTTGATAGACGAAGGCGAGACGCCCGACGTTGCTGCCGCAAGAGAACTCTGGGAAGAGACGGGATTAAAGCTTGTATCGATAGATGAAGTCCTGCCGATGAGCTTTTCGGGCGTCGGCATAACAAACGAGAAGAGCTGCTGCGTGCTTGGCAAGGCAGAAGGCGAATTCGCGCCCAGCACTTCCGACGAGGAAGAGATCGAGGCACGCTGGTATACCAAGGAAGAAGTAAGGGAACTTCTTAAGCAGACTAATTTCGCTGCAAGGACCCAGGCTTTCTGCTATTGGTGGGCAAAGAGCTGATAATGGCAACTGTGTACACAAACGCACGAAAAAATGCGGTTTAGGTACACATTTTCGAAAATAGTGTACCTAAACTGCGAAAAAAGGGGAGTTTAGGTACATCCGTGGCCCAAGTTGACGCGCGGACAATAAATCATCTCTGACAAGTAAAAATACTTGACACGCCTATAAAGCTTTGTTATTATGTGCAGGCTTGGAATATAGGAGGCGTGCCTTTAAATGCGTGAAAAGTCAGTAAGAACAGACCTTTTGCTCGATTTCTACGGCAATCTCCTTACGCCCAAAATGAGGCGCACCTGCGAGAGCTACTATAACGATGACCTGACTTTGGCTGAGATCGCCGAGGCAGAGGGGATCTCGAGACAGGGCGTGCACGACACGGTAAAGAGGGCGGAAAAGCAGCTTGAAGAATATGAGGAGAAGTTGGGACTTCTCGCACTTTTCGAAAAGCAGCAGGCAAAGGCAAAAACGGCTCTGGCGCACTTGAACAGCGGTGACACCGGCAAGGCTGCAAAAGAGCTTGAAGAATTGATAGAGGAAATGTAACAAGTGTTTGAGAGCTTATCTGAAAAGCTTCAGAATATAACCTCAAAGATGCGCGGCAAGGCCCGCGTAAGCGAGAGCGACATCAAGGAGATGATGCGTGAGATCCGCATGGCTCTCCTCGAGGCAGACGTAAACTACGGCGTTGTTAAAGAATTCGTAGCTGACATGACCGAGAAGTGCAAGGGCGCTGATGTTCAGGAGTCCTTTACGCCCGGTCAGCAGATCGTAAAGATCGTAAGAGATTCTTTGACTGA
>JAFYJX010000022.1 GCA_017537905.1 Clostridiales bacterium
AGTCTCCGACTTCTACTTCAGGATACTGGTTGCGAATATTCTCGCTCTCGATGACTTTTACTAAATCCATATTGTACGTTTCCTCACTTTCCTGCAGATGTTCTTGCCTGGATAGTGGCAGAGGACCACCCTGATAACTGGAGAATTTTAGCACATGCCTCTTTCAAAGGCAAGCATTTTTGCCCAATCGCTTTCAGAAATGTCCAATTTGTCAAGCATATCAGGCCTGTTGTGCCATGTATCGACCAGTGCGGCGATGCGGTTATAGTCCGCAATTGCTGCGTCATTGCCGTTTTTCAGCACTTCCGGAACTTCCCTGCCGTGCCATACAGGAGGCTTTGTATACTGGGGAGCTTCGAGCATTCCGTCAGTATGGGATTCGTTCGTATAAGCTTCTTCGTTGGGCAAAACGCCCGGAACGAGCCTTGCTACAGCATCGATAACGACGATCGCTGCCGTCTCGCCGCCTGTCAGGACATAATCTCCTATAGATATCTCTTCGTCGCAGATCTCGTCAATAACTCTGGCATCGATGCCTTCGTAGTGGCCGCATACGATAAGCAGGTTCTCATAAGAAGCAAGCTCATGAGCCTTTTTCTGATTGAAAACCTGACCCTTCGGAGACATGTATACCGTGTGAGGCTTTTTGCCTCCGCAGAGTTCGACAGCCTTTTCGTATGCTCCGAAAACAGGCTCCGGACGGATCATCATGCCCGTACCGCCGCCGTAGATGGTGTCATCGACGCGGCCGTAGGTATTGGGAGCATAATCTCTCATCTGGATGCACTCCAAAGAGATCGCGCCCTTTGCGATGCCTCTGCCTGTTATGCTCGTATTAAGATACGAGGTGACCTGCTCGGGGAATAATGTCGCTACATAAAAATTCATTATGTGTTACTACTGTCCTGACTGATTATGGTTACGCTGCCTGCTTCATCTACCTTGATCGCGGTTCCGCAATACTGGCAGTAGCCGACAGTTGTCTTACGTATCTTATTATTTGAAGCGCCGCAGTTAGGACAGGTTACAGCCACATACTGGGTCTCAAGATGATCCTCATACTGTTTTCTGTTGAAGTCAGTCTGTTTCTGTTCAGCAACAGCTCTGGCTTCCTTCGCAGCTTCCTGAGCCTGCAATGTCTTCTGCTTTGCGACTGCGATCTTACGCTTCTTTGCAATATTTGCAACGATAACGATGCCGATGACGAAGATTACCGCAACTGCTGCGATAATGCCCATCTGTTTCCAGGTAAGCTGCTTCATCATTATTCTCTCGCCGGCTTTCTCGAAAACTTTTCCGAAGAACTGTCCTTCATTAAGTTCGTTATCCGTGTAGTAATAATCCGTGAAATCGAGCAGGATCTCTCTTGCCTCTACATCCATGATCTGCGTCTCTGCATCATAGCCGGGCGTAACTACGCAGATATACTCGGAAGAGTTATTCGGATACTCGCGGAAGATGATAAGGACATGACCTTCATCGTTACCGAACATCTCCTTGTATTTTTCTTCAGCAAGGTCTTCAACGCTTTGTTCAGACTTATACTGTCCGCCCTCTTCTCCGGTGATCCAGAGGTAAGGCTGGACGCCTGTCTGATCATAGAAAGAATTCATACCGGATATGAGAGCTGCTTCTTCGCCTGTCTCATCGATCCAGTCGCCCCAGTCATCCTGATACCATTTGTCGTACTTTTGGCACTTGTTTTCCGGGAGCTTTTCTCTGACTACAGTCGAACGCTCGATCAGGAAATAATTGAGCGGTCCGGGTAATTCGCCCTTTACACTCGTATATGCGCCCAAGCCGATAATGGCAATGATCAAAAGCGCAATAAACGTAGAGCATCCGCCACCGCCGCCACCGGATCCGTTCGAATAATGCGTACCTCCGGAATGATGTGACGAAGATGAACCTGATGAATAAGAATGCGAGCTGCTCGCGTGATGTGTATGACTGCTTGAATGATGTGAGCTGTGGTGGGAACCACCGCCTCCACCGCCTCTTCCCATAACTGTATCCTCCCTTAAACACCACGAAAATCATGGCTTTTTCCAAAAAGAATAATAACATAAATAAAGTAGGTTTTCGATTTGTGCAAAAACACTTTAAATAATTATTATGTAACAGGTTTGCCCCCGTTTTGCCTGATTTATGATGCTGTTTGGTTATTCCGGTTAACTACAATCAACCGTGATAACCCATATTGCGGGTATGAAAGGAATTTAATTATGAAAAAGACAACATATAAACTTCAGGATAAGATCGGCGCAGCGGTATTATCTTCTGCTATGATCTTTGCTCTTACAGCTTGTTCCCAGCCGGTATACAGGCTCGATAACCCGTCTGCAAATAGCGTTCCTACAAGCGTTTCCCAATCAAGCGAAACACCTGCAAGTTCTAAGCAGGCAAATACAGGATCAGTAAAAGCAGATCCTGAAGCATACAGCTCTTTACTTGCAGCTCTTGAATCCGCTGAATTGACGATAACAATGGTCACCTGGATGAATGTAGGCCACGATGATTCCAACTGGCTCTTCCCTAAGGACAACATTACCTGCGCACTTGCAGATGTAACCGGCGACGGCACTGAAGAACTCCTTGTTCTGGAAGGCAATAACAGAATGCAGTCAACGCTCCAGGTATTCAGCTATAGCAGCGCTACAAAGGACGTCTCTGTCATCCTCACAGTCGAGGGTCTCAATATGCAGGGCGATGCAGCGCGAGGAGTAGTTATCGGCGTTACAAAAGAAGGCAAGCTTATCGTGATCGACTGCCCCAGAGAAACCTACGAATATACCATGTGTATGGTTTACAAATATAACGGCAAGGAACTCGAGGTTGAAACATCAGTTGCAGACGTTGTTTCTGTTGTTGATGAAATTACAAATCCTACACACACTTACAAGATCAATGACAATAATGTAAGTGTAGAAGAATACAATGCAAAGCTTGATGAAATCGTTAACTCCATGGACAGACTGCTTCAGTACGCTTTTGTATGCGGTGACCAGTTTAAGAAAAAGGTAGCAACGATGACATCAGAAGCAAAGAACTTCGATGACATGCACGATTACCTTAAGGGCTTAGTAAATTAAGAGATCAGTCGTATAACTCGTAGAGGCCTTCCGGCAGTCTGCACTTAATATAACCGGCCTCTATATCGACTTCATAACAATAGACTTTGACGAACGGGAGCATTAAGTTCTTCTTTTTGTCCGCGCGCTTTATCTCGAGCGTGAACTGGGGACCTGTTGCAAAGCAATCGATAACGGTTCCCAAGTCTCCCCTCTCGTCGTCTATGACATTAAGACCTTTAAGGTCTGTGATGAAATAGTTGTCCTTCTTGAGCTTTACGGCGTTCTCCCTTTCGACGGCTATAAATCTGCCTCTTAAGAGTTCTGCCTTGTCACGGTCAAGGACACCATTAAGTTTTACGAGAACGTTTCCTCTGTCGAGTCTTGCAGATACGCATGATGAAGCTTCGGGCTTCTCGAAATTCTGCCCGCAGATGAAACATTCCTTAAGTTTAAGGAAACGGCGCGGGTCGTCCGTAAGCGGGAACACTTTAAGTTCCCCACGGACGCCGTGCGCGCCGGTTATCTTTCCTATAATGATGAGTTTATCCAAAAGAATCAGCCTACTATATCGACTATTACGCGCTTACCTTCCTTGAGGTACTTAGCCTTCATGATAGAACGGATAGCCTGAGCTCTCTTACCGTTCTTGCCGATAATCTTTCCTGTATCTTCGGGAGCAACGGACAGCTCGAAAACAACAGTGTTTCCGCGCTCTGTCTTCTTTACGTTTACCTCATCGGGATTGCTGACAAGTTCC
>JAFYJX010000023.1 GCA_017537905.1 Clostridiales bacterium
ACAGCGCAGTTTATTATCTTCGAATTGCCCATATATCCTGCGATCGTTCCAGCAAAGCAGGGCTCGTCAGTCTCATGATCAACATAGACAGAAGTGAGAGTAAGGTCTCTTATGGTAGCATTCTCGATCACGTCGAAAAGGCCGACGAGTGAAGTGGAATAAGACTTCATATTGCCGTCGTAAGTATCCCTTACGGCACTGCCTTTGGTATTAAGGCTTAAGTTCTTTATTTCGTGTTTATTGCCGTCCAATGTTCCGTTGAATGTAAACGGAGTCCATTCTTTTCCTGCCATATCGATATCGCAGGCGAGGTAATATTTCCCGTCAGGCTTATTGGAAATTGCTTTGAGGTCTTCGTAGGATGTGATCTTCGTATAAGTCAGAAGCGCGATACTGTGGCCTAAGTCAAAGAAGCCGAACAGCAGAACGAGAAGCAGTATAACTGCGGCGGATACGACGCCTATAAGAAGGACTCTGGTCCTGGAATTGTTGTTCTTATCTTTGCCCATATTTAAATACCTGTCCTCTTATAGAGATAGAAAGCATCAGTTCCGATCGTGGAATTGAAATCCTTTGTAGTATATTCGCAAGTCTTTACGATCTCATAGCCTTCCCAATCGTAAGTCTTGTTCTTGGTGACGATAAAGTCAACGCGCTTTTCGCTGATGGCTTTATCTTTCGAGATCCTGGCTTCATCAAAGACCGAATCGATATTAAGGCCGCAGAAATATTTTTCCGTAGGAGCAATGCCTGAGACCATATAGAAGCCCTGGTCGAGGAAGCCGTAGTTCAGCATTTTTGCATCAGGATAATCCTTCAGATATTCAGCGAAAACGTACTGCGGCATCTCATCTCTGCTCCTGAAGATATTCTCAGTGGCAAATGAAGAGATGAACGCGATGACGGCCAAGCCTACAGCCAGAGGCACTACGATAAATGTCCTGACCTTAAGGCGCGCGAGCAGGTTTTCTATGGCTGCCAGAACGGGCATCGTTAAGCCGCCGAGAGCGAAAATATAGTAGAAGCCGATAAAGCTTCCCTGGAATATGAATACTATCGTGAAGATATAAAGCGTCAGGTAAGATACGAGTTCTGCAAAGCGCTTTTTTGCTGCGAAGTAGATTATGGAGATCGCGAGAGCTGCCGCTATATATCCGTTGTCCGTAAGTTTTAAGGCTGAGATTATGAGCGTGTAGGGGAGAATGCCCGTAAGCGGGATTGAATCGCTCACGTTCCTGTAGAGGAAGATGTTGTTGTAGAAGTAAGCGGTGAAGAGGTCGCCAAGCGCGTTGTTGCAGGCAAAATATGCCAGCACGGGCAATGAAGCCGCTACGAATGCTGCGATGAATATAAGCATAAGAGGCAGGAGCTTTTTAAACTGCCTTTTTCTGATGGAGAACACCAGGAAGATCAGGACCATGCCAAGGAAGAATCCGCACAATGTGTACTTGATCCAGAAGGCGCAGGCTGTGCCTTCGGCGATAAAAGCTGTTTCTTTCCTGCTCGGAAGCGCCTTGTTCTTCAGCGTTTTAAGAAGAATGTAGAGGGATATGACATAGAAGGGCAGGATCATTTCCTCGGCGCTGTCGCCGTAGAAATATGAGTTGGAAGAATAGAGCAGCATCATGGCAGGGATCGACAGTACGAAAAGGCGCTTTGTGATCTCCACATAGAGGCTTGCGATCTTGAGCGAATAATAGTGGGTTACAGTGCAGATGATTATCTGGATGAAGAAAATACCGAGATAAGTCTTCTGCGATATGAGAGCCGCGAGTGCATGGATGAAATAAAGAAGAGGGCCTTTCTGCTCGTAAAGATCCCTGTAGGGGACCTGTCCTCTTAAGATCCCTGAGCCTACAGTAAAAAAGCAGTTAGGATCTTCCCAATAGTTAAAAGGGTAGAGGGGCGATGAACACGAGAAGAACATGATAACAGCCACGGCAACAACGAAGGAGAACAATATCCTTCTTAAAAAAGCTTTTCTGTTGCCTGTATCTGACATGTTAATTCTGACCTCATTGGAAATTGTACCATTATTATACAAGTATTAGTTATAAGGCGCCCGACTGCCCGCCTGTCAGAATAATGGTATAATCAAACGGCAGACATCAAAGAATTATGAGCAGCCTCTGGCATATAGATTTATGAACACGACCGACACCTTAAAGACAGGCTTCTTGCAAAAAGAAACGAAGATCACATTAAGCAATTTCTTCCTTGCTTCCATGATCTATCTGACGTTGCCGGTCGTTATATTTTTCATCGGTTATCTGAAGTTCGGATGGGCGGTGCTTTTTTCTTCGCTTACGATCTTTTCAGCCTGGTGGGCATGGCATGACATATCGAAGAAAAAAGCCGGTGTTAATGCTCTTAATGAGAGATCCGTTACGATCAAGAATTCTTATTTTCTGTTCCTGATCCCGCTTGTGCTTTTATTCCTCTATCTGGGCGGTGTCGGCGAGTTCTCATGGTGCGTAGGCGATCACCGTGTTCGCTACGCGATCTTAAACGATCTTATCGAATACAAGTGGCCTGTTGTCTATGACTTCTCCACGCAGAGCAATCCCGTTGTTGCTGAATCGCTTGGTGCAGGCAAAGTCGCATTCGCATATTATTTTGTCTTCTGGATGATCCCGGCGGTTTTCGGAAAAGTCTTCGGTCTTATGACCGCGAGGATCGTCCTCATGATATGGTCTGCGATAGGATTATCTCTCGTCGCTTTGGGCGCGAATCTCCTCTACGGAAAGCAGTCCAGGTTCTTATTTGTAGCTCTGATGCTCTTTGCGGGATTTGACGTATTCCCATACTTCTATAACCAGTTCTCAGGCTTCGGATCCACATGGGAAGACTGGACATGGCATTTCAGGGTCGTCGGTAATTTCTATCAGATAATGAACGTGTTCCACCAGTCGATCCCGGGATGGCTCATCACGATATTGCTGCTTCTGTGCGCGAACTCCAGATGCATCGGATTACTGGGTTCTCTGATGTTCTGTTATTCGCCCTGGGCTGCTATAGGCATCTTCCCGATGTGCGTCGTAAAGTTCTTTGTAACGAACAAAGGCCTTAAGGCAAAAGAAGTTCTCAAGAATATATTTACTCTGGGCAACATGATCGCGCCGGTCGTATTTTTCGCATGCTTCGCATCATTCTATCTGGCAAATTCCAATGCGACTTACGATTACGGATTCATCTGGAAATTCTATGAGACATGGTACGGCCTCTTGATAGATTACGCCGCATATATAGTTTTCGAATTCGGCATCTGGGTATTGCTGATATTCAGAAAATATAAGAAGGACTGGATGTTCTATTCGGCGATCGCGACGCTCCTCATTATCCCGATCTACAAGATGAGCGGCCCTAACGATCTTCTCATGAGAGGTTCGATGGCGCCTCTGTTTACGATCGCGCTCTATGCCGTCATGTTCGTAACCGACAGCTTCAATGAGATGATGGAAAAGAACAACAGGAAGGTAAAGCCGAGGCTTATTGTTCTGACGCTCCTGGTAGCAGCATATACAAGCATTAATTTCCTTATCACATCTGTTATGCTGACATCGATGATCTATGCCAAGATCGAGCCCGCTCAGGACATGACGACCGGTATTGTCTCATTCGGCGACATCCGCGACGAGCAGTATCTCGAGATGGTTCAGGTCCAGTTCTATGTCTACGATTATCAGGACAAAACGTTCTTTAAATATTTCGCGAAATAACGGAGAGCACAGATGGAAAAGAAGCAGAGTCTGATAAAAAAATATTCCGACGTGATCGCCCTTTTCCTGGCATCGCGTGTCTGCTTTGCCGTGATCTTACTGATCTCCGGAAAGACAGTCCACGAGCTCGTTTACATGTTCGACAGCGAGCTTTACCGCCAGATAGCAGAGAATGGTTATTACAAAGATTTCCTGACGGCATTCTTCCCCATGATCCCGCTCATTATGCGCTTTGTGACTGGATACGGCCTGGTCGTTATTAATCAGATCTGCCTGTTCATATCGATGGTGCTCTTGAAAAAGCTTTTGGAGGATGAAGCGAAAAGTCCGTCTGCAAAAAATATCCTCCTCATCTTTTCATTCTCGCCCGTCGCTTATTTCTCGCTCGTCGGATATACCGAGAGCATATTCTTCGTCTTGACGCTCGGTGCGTTCTATCTGTTCGTGAAGAATAAGCTGCCGTGGCTTATGGGAATTCTTTTAGGACTTTCAGTGTTCACGAGAAATACCGGTTCTATCGTGTTTTTCGCGCTCTTCGTTGGAATGGTAATAAGATGGATCAGGAAAGAAACGAAGTTAATCGACATCATTCTCGCTTATGTTCCTGCGACTTTGATCAGCGTTCTCTATCCGATCTATCTGCAGGTTAAATTCGGCAACTGGAAGATATTCGTCGACTGCCAGTACAACAACTGGCTGAAGATCCATTCGAATTTCTTCAAGACGTATTTCATCAGCTTTAAGATGATATTCACCAACGAATACGGTTACGATATCTACACGCTGACGCTCTTCAGGATCAACGAGATAATCACGATCTTAATGACTGCTTTCCTGATCTTTCTGTGTATCAAGGAATTCAAGAAACTTAAAAAGCTTGATGTCATTTCAGTCGTGTCTGTTCTCGTAACGTTGATGTCTGTAGTGATCTTTGCAACGACCATAATGGATCCTGCATACAATTCTCCCACGAGGAGCTTTTACAGATACTACTGCGGCATGTTCCCGGCGTTCACGCTGCTCTCGGATCTCAATCCGAAGCTGATAAACGCGCTGGTCATTATATCGATATTTGCCGGTGGCGTGATATCAGCGATATTCTTCAGGGGAACGTTCTTCTATTGATATTTTGGTTGTCCAGGTAATGGCAGCCAATGAGCGCAAAATGCAAATTTGAGGCTAAATGTGAGGGCATAGCCTCAAATTCAGCCTCAAATTCAGTCACGTTTAATAGATTTGAGGCTAAACGTGAGGGTATAGCCTCAAATTCAGCCTCAAGTTTTTGTTGTCATTATGTGGAAGGTAGAAAAACTAGTTCTCTGTCGGTTTTGCAGGAGGCTCTTTGCCGTCTGTTCCGGGGAAACCGTCCGGCGGATCACCTGAGGGCTTTTCGCCTGACGGCGGATCACCGGGGAAGTCGCCAGAGGGCTTTTCACCCGAAGGTTTTTCGCCTGATGGTTTTTCACCTGAAGGTTTGCCTCCTGAAGGAGGTTCGCCGGGCATTCCGTCCGGCTTGCCGTTTGAAGAAGATTCAGTTGCTATCGTAATTGCCGTTCCTTCTGAAGCGGTTCCTTCGCTGTACTTGTTTCCGCCTATGTAGAGGGTGTGTCCGTTAAGGTCTATAGCATCCTTATCGCAGGTAAGGCCAGTAATGTATGAGTCGCCTGTAAGTACCCATTTCGAGCCTGATTCGATCTCGACATAGACTTCGCCTTCGTTACCGGCATTTACCGCGCCTGTATATGTGGAGTTTGAAGATAGATAGAGATTAAGCGCAGAGACTTTGTCTACTACGATATCGCCTGTCTGGGTCTGTTTTTTTAAGTAGAGATTTACCTTGCCGCCGTTGGAGCCTTCAGAACCCCAGCCTGCTGCAGCAGCTCTTAAAAAGACACCGTTTGCATCCTGATTTACTATCTGTGCATTCTCGATTGTGATCGTCGTTGCTGTATTGTTTACGAAGAAAACATCACCGTTCTTATTGATGAGCGAGCCGCCTGCCATTGTGAATGTTGCAAGGCCCACAGATGCGTCGCCTGACATCGACTGGTAGATCATTACGGCGTTATATGTCGTGGACTTGTCGCTGTTATGAGTGCTGTTGTTAGCTGTAAGATCAACGTTATTGAGCGTTACCGAATTCTTGCCTTCGACGACTACGCCTTCGGATTTGGTGGACTCTAAGGTGGCATTGCTCACCGTGATGTCTGCGGTGGAGTAGATGGCAGGGGAGCCCTGGCCGTCTGTTATGTAGGTGCCGCCGTCAACGTTTACTGTTCCGCCGCCCCTGTCAGATCTGATCGCTGCAGATGAATTGCCTGTTGTGTGAATGTCGAGATTTGTGGCGATCATCGTTCCGCCGCCGGTCGTCATGAGTCCGCCTGAGCAGTTGCCTGATGTGGTTATCTTGGAATTGCTGATGTTTACCGTCGTGCCTTCACCGTATGAGAATACAGCGTTGGCATGCGTGCCGTTAGTGTCGACCTCGATGTCCGTGAGTGTTAATGTTGCACCGTCAGTTGCGAAGATCGCTGAATTCTCGCCATAGAAATCTGCTTCATCTCCGGAATCTGAATCGCCGGTCTTTGTTACTTTAATGTTTGAATAATCGGCAGTTTTTCCGCTTACCTCTATGGCATGTTCGCCGTTATTGGAGTTTGTGATCTCCTCGCCGGTCACGAAATCATTTTCCGCCTGTGTTTCCTGTCCTGTGACATTGTTTGTATTTCTGGACGCCAGACAGGCGGTAATTGAGAATGACATTGATACGGCAGCTATTATTGCCATAATGAAAAGAACTTTTTTCCTGATCATTGCCTTATTCCTCCTTTTGGGTTCTATAGCCTAACAATACAAGGCTATCCTTAAACGAACCTGAAATGAATTGTGGCAAAAAATAAAGAAACTGCTCCGTTTGGAAGCAGTTCCTTGATTGCAGCTTACATGAAGTATTTTTTTAATATCCCATTTCCTTAAGTCCTTTTACGACCTCCACATAGAAGGGAACGATGTCGCTGACTTCGTTATCGGCAGAAGGAGATTTCTTTGTAAAACGCATGCGTCTCATGTCTACCACGTCAGCGTGCGAAATGCCCCTATGGGTAGTAGATGTGCGGACACCTTTGAAATCTGCCCAGCGCATGGAAGCGGTGGAGACCATACCATCGTTGTCACCGTCGAATTTTCTTACGAGCGGATAAGTTAAGCAGAAGACGGAATCCGAGAAAGAACCCTTGCATTTGAAGCCGTAGCTCTGGCAAAGGATGTTGTCGGGCGTGGGGTTATCGATATTGAACTGCTCTGCTGTCTTGGTGGTGAGGATGTCGAAGCAGGCCATGCTGTCGGGATGCTTGTCGCCCAATATCTTATGCCATACGTCATTTCCTTTGGCAGCAACTGTTACCATCCACTTCGGAGCCCTCATAAGGAAGTCCACAGTCTTGGAGCCGTGGTGCGGCGTATCGATCGTGGTGATGGATGCGATCTTATCGCTGTAGCCGTGGTTAAAGAGATATCTGGATTCGAGACCGCCCTTGGAGTGCGCCAGGATATTTACCTTCGGAGCGCCGGTGATCTCTAAGACCTCATCAAGGCTCTTTGCGATGATGTCTGCGTTGCCTTCGACAGAACCTACTGCGTCCTGGTGACCGAAGAAGACGTTGGTGCCCATGGATTCCAATGCCTTCGGGATCCTGCCCCAGTAGCACAGATGCTTTCTGTCGCGGAATCCCATTCCGTGGACCATCAATAAAGGGTATTTCAAACTACAGTCATTATTCATATAAATCTCTCCCATAAGGTTTCCGGCCTATATGGGGAGTATAACGCGGTATTATACAATGTTCAATACTGAATTTTATTTAACAGCACTTTTCCTCGAGATTGCCACAACTTTGAGGGCGAGGAAAGCGATAACCAGGCCTATCGCCGTAACCGCAAGGCTCACGATCAGCATGAAGTGAGGACCCTTGATATCAAGGAGTCTGCCGCAGATAAGGCTTGAGAAGACACCGCCCAGCGTAATAGAGCAATTGATATATGCCTGGCCTTTGACCTGGTCTAATCTCTCCATCGTCTGGTTTACGAAATAAGCGCCGGCAGGGATGAAGACCGCATAGGCGAACATCTGCATCGCCTGGCTGATATAAACGACGACCATGTTGGGTGCAACGAGCATGAGGAGGGTCTTGATAAGGAAGGCCGTGCCGGAGATGAGAAGGAGGTTCTTAACAGAGATCTTCTTCATGATCTTATCAATCAGGGCCATTGTCGGGAGTTCGAGGAGCGCTGCGATAAATACCGCCGTGCCCATCTGTGCTTCTGTGCCGCCCAGGGGAGTTATTATCTGGATCATGTAATCGTTGATCGCGTTGTGCGCAAAGAAGAAGCATACTGCAGCTGCTACGAAAAGCATGAATCCGGGATATGTCTTTATGAAACTGATGAGGTTGTTGTGAGCGACTTCGTTTTTCTCAAGAGCAGGAGAATCAACCTTCGGCTTTTTGAAGAAATACAGAACAATGAGCGCGACCGTAAGGAAGATGATGTCCAGTATCATGAGGATGTTTACGCCGAATCTGCCGATCGCTCTTCCGGTAAAGAAAGATACTACCGCAAAACCGCATGAGCCCAGGCCCCTTGCCAGGCCGTAGTAGATATGGCATCCTGCCGCTTCATATTCGAAATACATCGCAGTTATGATCGGCTGGTATACCATCTGAACCATATATATCAGCGCGAAGATTATGAATATCACGGCTATTCCGCTCTTGATCAGGAGCAGGAGGACAGAGCCGATGAGAAGGAGAGCCGTAGATGCCATTGAGACATTGCGGTTCGTGAGCTTTCCCTGCTTATCGATCAGGCCTGCGACGATCGGCTGGAATATTACTGACAGGATATTGGCGAGAGCCAAAGTAATGCCGATAAGAGTGTTGGAGAAACCCTTTTCGAGCAGGAAAACGGAGGCATACGCATGAATGCCGCTATATACCGCGAAGTATGTAGCGTTGATGATGATATATCTTAATGTCCAGAACTGTTTTTTGCTTGTCATGAGGAACCGCCGTCTGTGATTTGGCTCATTATACTATGAGACCTTATTGATTTTCCCGATGCAGCCCCAAATCCAAAAGGATTCAACAAAAATGACCTGTTTAATTATATGAAATACAAGGTTTGAATATATAGATAAACATCTATATAATTCCCCGCCTGATAACCAAAAAAGACTTTGATATTTATTCCAAAACCTTGAAAACCATCTTCCTAATAAATATTATATTGGGGTGAATCAGAGGTATTTCGTTTTTTTGTGGTAGCCATTTGGAGGCAAGTTAATTTATGGTAGATATATGGCCGGCATTGTTGGGGCTTTGCTCCGGTATGGCCTTGTTCTTGTATAGCGTTAAGATCACCAGCGCAAGTTTGCAGGCGGTTGCAGGAGAAAAGTTAAAGAACGTTCTCGCAAAACTCACGGGAAACAGGATTATCGGTGTTCTGGTCGGTGCAGGCATCACTGCGCTCATTCAGTCTTCGACCGCGACATCGGTAATGTCGGTAGGATTCGTTAATGCCGGACTCATGAACCTTTATCAGGCTTTGTGGGTCATTATGGGCGCCAATATCGGTACTAACATTACGGCACAGATCATCGCCTTCGATGTCGGAGCCGTAGCGCCTATCATCGCTCTCTTAGGTACTTTCTTCTGCCTTCTCGTGAAGGATAAGAAATTAAGGAGCATCGGCGAGGCAATCGCCGGATTGGGTTTTATCTTCGTAGCGATGTCGCTGATGAAGGATTCCATGGAGCCTTTGAGCACGCTTGATATCGTAAAGGAGACTATCGCTTCTATCAACAATCCGTTCATCGGAATCATCGTAGGAATCATCTTCGTTGTCATCATCCAGAGTTCAGCTGCCGGAGTCGGTATGCTCCAGGCAATGGCGATGTCTGCATCAGGCTCACACCTCATGTCTCTTGACCAGGCGATGTTCATCATCTTCGGTCTTAATATCGGAACATGTGTTACTGCGGTATTTGCATCGATCGGAGGTTCCAGGAACGCCACCAGAGCAGGTATGCTCCACATGACGTTTAACGTTCTCGGAACAGCGATCTTTACGGTAGCATATTATGTGCTTCCCATAACCACATGGGTTGCTGCCCTGTCACCGAACGATGTTGCAAGACAGCTCGCTAACGTGCACCTTGTATTCAATCTTGCTTCAACGATAATACTGCTTCCTTTCGGCAAGCTCATCGTTAAGCTCGTTAAGCTCATGGTTCCTGACAAGAAGGGCGGAGATGACAGCGTTCAGTGTCTTAAGTACCTTAACCCCAGCATGATCAGCAACAACAACCAGGTCGGTACTGAAGTTCTCATCAGAGCTCTCTGCAATGAGATCAGCAGAATGCTCGAGATGGCAGGAAACAACGTCCAGAGAAGTATCGAGGCTGTCCTCGAGAACAATGAGAAGACGCAGACCCAGATCAACGATACAGAGGAATATGTCGACTATCTGAATAAGGAGATCTCTTACTATATTTCGCATGCCATGGTTTTCGACATGTCCGAAAAGCACGCGATCGCAATGAGTGCCCTGTTCAAGATAACGGGCAATATCGAGCGTATGGGTGACCATGCCACGAATATCTCAGGCTACGCTAATATGCTCGAGAGCAAGGGATTAAAGCTCTCTGACAAGGCGAGGGCGGAAGTAAGCCAGATGGTCGCAACGACCAAGGATGCATATAACATTCTCTTAGGCAGCAAGCCCGGTTCAGTCCATATCAAGATGGCCCAGATGGAGCAGAAGATCGATGACATGACTGAAGACTACAGAGAGCACCAGTTAGAGAGACTTAAGTCAGGAAGCTGCTCCGGTGATGCATGCGTTATCTATTCCGAGATGCTTACAGACTTCGAGCGTCTGGGCGATCACATGCTCAACATAGCTGAAGCAGCTGCAGAGTCCAATCTCATCACTCTGAAGATCCCTGAAGACGTTAATGACGTCGAAGAACCTAAGAGCAGAAAGAAGATCGCGGCTGCAAAGGCATAAAATATAGATAACCGTCTATATAAATTGACTTTTCAAGTGGAGAAAGAGCATGAGCAAATCAGGTAAAAGCATAGTAAATGTCGTGTTGTTCGAACCGGAGATCCCGCAGAATACCGGCAACATCATGCGCACCTGCGTTGCTACAGGAGCTGCTCTTCACATCATTGGCCCGGTCGGTTTTGATATCGAGAATCCCGAATTCAGAAGGGCATCCACGAACCACATAACATGGGCTGATTACACGCTCTACGATTCCTGGCAGGATTTCGCGGACAGGAACGACGGCGAGTATTTCTTCATGACACGTTACGGCAAAGTGCCGCCTTCAGATATCGATTTTAAGAAGGCATCTGAGAACTCAGAGATATACCTTATCTTCGGCAAGGAGAGCACGGGTATTCCGGGCGAGATCTTAAGAGCAAATCTCGACAGGTGCTTCAGGATCCCGATGGCCGCCGACTGCAGGTGCCTTAATGTTTCCAATGCAGCTGCTGTAGCCATCTACGAGGTTTTGAGACAGCTTAATTATCCCGGCCTTTCGTTTACAGAAGAACAGAAGGGCGAGGATTTCCTTGAAGAGAATTATTCCTACGACGAGACCTTAAGAAGGAAGCACAAATAAGCTTCAGATTACTTGTCGCTTGCAATGTAATATGCGAGGACGAGAATTCCGAGCAGTATTCCGGCGCATGAAGTAATGATGCCGGCAATTGCCTTGCCTTTACCGCCACAGTCTTTCCTGGTAAGACCGATGATCGAGAATATTATTCCGAGGATACCGGGAATCATATTAAATATCGTAGTCCAATATGTAGCAGCGGTAACAATACCGAGGACCATACCTACGGTTGCCATAGTATTACGCTTTGGCTGCGCAAAAGGAGTGATAACCACACCCTGCTGGTAAGCAGGTGTCTGGTAAATAGGCTGCACCGGCTGCTGGTAAACAGGCTGTACAGGCTGGGCTGCAGGCTGCTGGTAAACGGGCTGTACGGGCTGAGCCTGGACTATAGGCTGGACTACAGGACCGGGTGCCGGTTCAGGTCCGGGAGCTGCAGCAGTCTTTGCAGCCGGAGCAGGAGCACCACAGTTTGTGCAGAAAGCTTCACCATCCTGAATAAAAGAACCGCATTGTTCGCAATACATAAGATCTATCCCCCATATCAAAATATGTTTATCAATTGCAGATTGTACCACACAAAAAAACTGCCCGCATTGGTTGCGGGCAGAAAGTTTTTGAATTTGCGAAAAACTTAGAAATCTACTCTGTATCCGTCGATATGAAGGACGCCGCTTACATAGCCGTCATCCGTATTAACGAAGTCGCCGTCAATAAAGAATGCGTTAGCGTCGTTATTGGAGTAGCTGGTGTCATACATAGTTGCAATAGCTTCGTCCCACTGCTTCTGGAATTCATTGCCTACCATGGTCCAGAATGTCTCCTGGATAACAATGCCTAAGGCAAGACCGACAACAGAGAGGATAAGTCCTGCGATTGCCTTGCCCTTACCGCTGGCGTTTCTCTTAGCTACACCGACAATGGAGAAGATCAGTCCGAAAAGCGCGAAACCCCAGAACAGGAACGGGATCCAGCAGAAAACTAATGTGAGGATACCGAATACGAGACCTGCTGTGGCGGGACCGTTGCCGCGCTTTGCAGGGGCTGCGGGAGCTACCTGCTGGTACATGGGCTGAACCGGCTGCTGATACATAGGCTGCTGGTAAACGGGCTGTACCGGCTGGGGCTGCTGATAGACAGGCTGTACGGGCTGGACTGCAGGCTGCTGGTAAACAGGCTGCTGATAAACAGGCTGAACGGGCTGAACGGGCTGAGCTGCAGGAGCGGGTGCTGCCGCAACAACGGGAGCTGCCGCAACGGGTGCGGGAGCAGGTGCTGCTGCCGGAGCCGGCTGAGCCTGAGGTCTAGTTACAGGTGTACCGCAATTGGAGCAAAAAGAATGACCATCAGGAATTAACGAACCACATGATTCACAATACATAATCTACCCCTCCTTGTTTGATTACAAAACTTTTTGTAAGAATGCCTTAAGTCTCTCGTTCTGAGGATTTGTGAAGATCTGTTCAGGCGTGTTCTCTTCGATGATTTTACCACAGTCCATGAATATAACGCGAGTGCCGACTTCTCTTGCGAAGCCCATCTCGTGTGTTACGCAGACCATCGTCATACCTGCTTTCGCGAGATGCTTCATAACATCAAGAACCTCGCCGACCATCTCAGGGTCAAGAGCGCTCGTGGGTTCATCGAAAAGCATTACATCAGGATCCATCGCAAGAGCTCTGACTATTGCGATCCTCTGTTTCTGACCGCCTGAGAGCTGTGAAGGATATGCGTTTGCGCGGTCTGCAAGACCGACTCTCTCGAGAAGAGACAATGCCTTTTTCTCAGCATCTTCCTTTGAAAGGCCATGAAGTTTCATGGGTGCGATCGTCATGTTGCGGAGAATCGTAAGGTGAGGGAAGAGGTTGAAGTGCTGGAACACCATTCCCATCTTCTGTCTTAACTTGTTGATGTCCGTCGAAGGAGACATGATGTCTTTTTCTTCGAAAGTGATAGTTCCGCCGGTCGGACGCTCGAGGAGATTCAGGGATCTTAAGAATGTCGATTTACCTGAACCCGAAGGTCCGATAACTACGACAACTTCGCCCTTTTTGATGTCCGTGGTAACGCCGTCTAAGGCCTTTACCTCTCCATCGTTATAGTATTTCTTAAGATCCTTAACGGATATGATCACATTATTATCAGCGCTCACTGTTCTTAAGCCTCCTTTCGAGAATCGATACAAGCCAGCTGAAGAACATTACGATCACAAGATAAATGATCGCAACTGCAATAAGCGGCATGAACGCAGAATATGTTCTGGATCTTATGATGTCGCCGCCTTTTGTAAGTTCCTGGAGTCCGACGTAACCTGATACTGAAGTCTCTTTAATGAGAACGATAAATTCGTTAGCAAGTGCGGGAAGAACAGTCTTGAATGCCTGCGGAATGATGATGAAAGCCATCGTTCTTACATAGCCGAAGCCCAATGAACGGCCTGCTTCAAACTGCCCCTTATCGACACTCATGATTCCGCCTCTGATGATCTCGGCAACATATGCTCCGGAGTTGATACCGAAGGCAAGTGTTGCTACAAGGATCTTGTTATTGGATGAAGCGAAAATGACGAAATAGATGATCATGAGCTGGACTACAACAGGGGTTCCTCTGATGACCGTAAGGTAAACTCCGCAGAGTTTATAGAAGAAGTAGAGAACAGCTTTGCCTAAGCCGCCTTTAAGCTCTTCTTTCAATGTGTCATAAGAAGATCTGACGAGGGCAACGATAACGCCCAAAACGATACCCAGAAGGACCGCGAAGAACGTAACCTGGAAAGTGACGCCGAGACCTTTGAGAATATAGGTATAGCGCTTGTCCGTAATGAAGTTGTTTTCAAAGTCAAGCCAGAATGCGCTTGCAAAGAATGCTTTTCTGATATTAGCGATCCATGAAGGCGGATTGCTAATAGGCATGGCCAGCAGCACATAAACAATAGCTACGGCGATCAATATCAAGCCGATAACTATAAGCGCGTTTCTGACCTTGGTTTTATTTGTCTTTTTCCCGCTCATTTGTTGTTCCTCGAAATTTTTAGTAGTCACCCTAAAAAAGCAACTTTAATTATAAATAATGAAAGAGCGGAAATACAGACCATATTTCCGCTCTTTGTTTTCGAATTTTATCGAATTAAGACTTAATTATTTGTTTGCTGCTGCAACAAATGCCTTAGCAGGCTCGTTGTCGATAACAACTGCGTCGATCTTGCCGGACTGGAGTGCGATAACTGCATCGTTACCCTTTGCGAAACGCTCAACTCTGTTTTCACCTACGCCGCCGTTCTCAGGTGTGTCAGACATATAGATGTCGCCTGTTGTACCTGTCTGGACGCCTACTTTGTAGTTGCCTTCAAGAAGCTTATCTACGTCTGTGATCTCAGAACCTTCAACTACGATAACGGACTGAACGCCTGTAGCATAAGGTGTAGAGAAGTTAACGGACTTAAGTCTGTCTTCTGTAACGGTCATGCCTGCGCAGCCGATGTCGTACTTGCCAGCCTGAACGCCTGCGATGATGGAATCGAACTCAACGTCCTCGATAACGAGCTCAAGGCCGAGCTTGTCAGCAACTGCCTTAGCGATCTCAGGGTCGATACCTACGATGTTATCACCTTCGTGATACTCATAAGGCTGGAAGAAAGCGTTTGTAGCCATGATGAGCTTGCCCTCTTCGATAGTTGTGAATTCGGGATAAGTACCCTTTACAGATTCTTTCTTCTCGATCTGAGCGCCTGCAGGAATGTACTTCTCGATGATGGAAGGAATTGTGCCGTCTTCTGTGAGCTCAGCGAGAGCCTGGTCGATAGCTGCCTTAAGACCTTCGTTCTCCTTGCTGATTGCCATAGCATAATCTTCAACAGCATAAGCTGTGTCAAGGATCTTGAGGTTCTTCTTAGCCTGTCCGCATGATGTCATTCCGAGCAAAAGTGCTACAGAAAGGAAAGCTGCTGCGAATCTTGAAAGTGTCTTCATAACAATCTCCTTTTGTAATAGTTTGGATAACGGTATCTTACGCTATGAAAGGGTGCAAGGTATATGCACAAAAACTCCTAAAATTTGTGTATTTTTCGTTTGCTCATTGGTGTTTTTCTGAATATAATAATTTTAGAATATAAAAGGTCTTGGGGAGGATCTATGAAGAGGGTATTAATTCTCGGTTGCAATGAATTAACAAAGCGTTTGCTCATTGAACTTTGCAAATACCAGTCTTATGTCTCGGGTATCTGTCTTGCTTCCCGCAACAAGGAAGATTGTGACGAGCTCAGAGAGCTTGCATTAAGCATGGGCGTCAGAGTCACAACAGCAGGAATCGATCTGAATAATGTTGAGGGTGCCATGATGATGGTTCGTATCTTTGCGCCTGATATGGTCGTAAATCTCCTGCCGCCTGAACTCGCACTTTCTGCTATGGATCTTGCGATAAAAGCAAAAGCAGATTACATCGATGCGACGCTTTTCGGCGTGCCCGAATTTCCGTCGCCGATCTCACTTCTCTCGAAGCAGTTTGAGAAGTTTAAGGATTTCCAGAATAACGGCAACACTGCTGTCTGCGGTGCAGGACTTGTTCCCGGCGTTGCCAATACGATCATAAGACATGCCGGTCTCTATCATTTCAAGAAGATCGAGAGCATTGATATCATTTCCGTTTCCGGCGAGCAGAAGGAAACTGCGAAGGGTAAGAAGAAGGATATCGACGATAATCTTTATTCGGAGGACATCAAACCTCCGCTCATTCCGTTAAAGAAAGCGACCAACGACAAGAAGGTATTCTATGTCGATAAGGGCAAGGTCATAGAAGCAGATCCTCTTTCCATCGAAGGAAAATCTGACGGCGGAAGCAAAGTTTATCTTTCTTCCAGCCCGATGCTTACGGATCTTCTCAAGGAATTCCCTGATGCTATCAGCGTAAGGTATTTCAAGCTTGGAAGGAAACCTGCAAAGGAACATATTCCGCCCCAGAAGAAGATTGACTTCTTAAAGGAGATGGGACTCTTATCCACAGTGCCCGTTAAAGTCAATAATGTTGAGGTCGCTCCTATAGACCTTATCGCAGCCATGCTTCCGAAGCAGGCAGACCTTGATGTTGAGAAGGATGAAGAGGAGAAGGCAAAGGGAATGGCTTCTTTCGAGATCTACATCACCGGCCAGAGCAAGAAGGAAGACAAGGAAGTTACCAAGTCCTATGTCATCAAGGGCGATAATGACGAGTGCTATGAGAAGAACTATAACAGCGCTTTCGAATATCTGAAGGGTTCAGCTCTCATTGCAGGCGTTAAGCTCATGTGCAAGGACAAGTGGAAGAAGCCCGGAGTATTTACCCCTGCTGCTTTCGACTGCAATTCATATTATGAGGCCTTTGTAATGGAAGGCATTGAAATAAGAGAGGGCGTAGGCAAGCGCTTCAACTAAGAGCTTCCCCCAACCTCTCGATCCAAGGAGTAATAAATGGTAAATTCCAATATTTTGAAAGATATGCAGATCAACGACCAACTCGTAATAGATACGATACGAAGAGACGGTAAAGATACCATTTATTTCAAGGATAAGGATTCAAGATTCATTTGGAATAATGCAATGCATGCGAAGCAGTTTGGTTTTGATGATCCTAATGAGATCATTGGAAAGACCGACAGGGATTTCTTCCCGGCAGAGTTTGCCGATAAGGCCAGAAAACTTGAATTAGAGATCATGAGGACTGGAAAGCCTGTCCTTAATATTGAAGAAGCAGTCCCGCTTGATGAAGATACCATTAAGTATTACAGCGCTTCAAAGTATCCTCTCTACGACAAAAATAATAATATCGTAGGAACATGGGGCATCAGCCGTGATATCACAGAGCAGAAGAAGCTTGAATTGGAGCTCGAGCGTTCCTATCACAGGATGGAACTCTTAGCACGTGTCGATGACTTAAGCGGACTTTATAACAGACGTTATTTCTACGAGACTCTCGAAAAATATGCGAGCCTCTATGAGAAGAGATCTGACGGCAGCACTTTTGCACTTCTGGTAATTGACGTTGATGACATGACTCACGTTAACGATCAGTATGGCCAGCAGAACGGAGATATCGTTTTAAGAAGCATCGCAGAAGCCTGCATGGCAAATGTCAGGACTGAAGATACATGCTTCAGAACGGGCGGTGACGAATTTGCGATCGTACTTCTTGATACTGAGAAGATCGCCGCTATAGGCATGGCAAAAAAGCTTGTTGAGCACATAGCAAGCGAACCTGTCATCCTTGACGGCAGGAGAGAAAGAGTAACTATCTCAGCGGGTCTCGCAATGTTTGATAACGAAGAGCCTGAC
>JAFYJX010000004.1 GCA_017537905.1 Clostridiales bacterium
AGGTGTTATGTCCCTCGGAATCGAGAACGGCGCCGAGATCGAGATCGAAGCTAACGGCGACGATGAGAAGGAAGCTTGCGAAGCACTTCTCGCTCACCTCAAGAATCCTAAGATCGCTGTGTAATGCCCGCCGGTAAATTTGACGCCAGGCTGGACACAGTCCCTTTAAGCCCCGGAGTGTACCTTATGAAGGACTCTTCGGGCTGTGTTATTTATGTAGGAAAAGCCAAGAAATTAAGGAACAGACTGAAGAGCTATTTCGGAGGAGGTGTGATCTCCAGCCCCAAGGTCAGGGCAATGGTATCCCATGTTGCCGACTTTGAATACACGGTCGTAGGTTCCGAGCCCGAGGCACTGCTTCTCGAAAATAATCTCATCAAGAGATACCAGCCCAAGTACAACATCCTGCTCCGTGACGACAAGGGATATCCTTATATCTGCGTCACTTTGAACGAAGCATATCCCAGAGTTTTCAAAGCGTTCAGGCCTGATCCAGAAGCGCGCAAAAACGGCGCAAAATATTACGGCCCATACATGGGTTCTGACTGCTTTGAAGTTCTTAATGCGATAAATGATATCTTCCCGTTGAAGCGCTGCAAGAAGGTCTTCCCGAGAGACATCGGCAAGGAAAGGCCCTGCCTGAATTACCATATCGGCAAGTGCATGGCGCCGTGCCTTGGCACAGTTAAGCAGGAAGATTACCGCGCGATGGTGGACCAGATCGTCCAGTTTTTCGAAGGCAAATACGACGGCATCGAAAAGGACATCAAGTCACAGATGGAGGAGTGTTCTGCCAACCTCGAATTCGAGAAGGCTGGGGCTTTAAGAGACAGGCTTTATGCGCTCCGTGCCATCCGCCAGAACCAGCGTGTATATCTTGATATCGAACGTGATGTTGATGCTATCGGACTCTATTCCGACTGCGGTGAGACTTGTGTAAGAAAGCTCGAATTAAGACAGGGCAGGATCGTCGGTTCATCGACATATTTCTTTATCGGCGAAGAGGACGAGAAGGAAGATATCTTAAAGAATTTCATAATGCAGTATTACGAGGATGCGCCGTTCATTCCGCCCCTTATTCTTGTTCCGTTTAAGATGGAGGAAGACGATCTCGAAGTCATCGAGAAGACGCTTACAGGGAAGCTCGGAAAGAATTGCAGGCTCCATGTTGCAGAGCGCGGCGAGCTCCGTGAATTATCGGATCTCGCGAAGAACAATGCGCGCGAGATGATGGTCCGCCGCATCTTAAGAGGCGGCAATGCTAACGCCGATCCGTCGGTTCCTTTAAGGTATCTTGAAGAGCTGCTGGGTGCGCCGGAAAACTCCATTTCCAGAGCCGAATCTTTCGACATCTCGAACCTCGGAAATGACGATATCTGCGCAGGTATGGTCGTATTCAAAGACGGCAAGGCAGACAAGCAGTCCTACAGATTGTTCAAGATGAAGAGGGTCGAATCCCAGGACGACTATCAGTCGATGAGAGAGACGCTGGAGAGAAGATTCTCACATAACGAAGACGACGGATTTAAGTATCCTGATATCATCTTGGTCGACGGCGGCAAAGGCCAGCTCGACGCGGTCGCATCAGTCGTAAGATCGATGGAGGGAACAAAGGATATCTATCTTGCCGGAATGGTCAAGAATGACCGACATAAAACATCGGGGATCGTTTTCGAAGACGGCCGCGAGATAAGGCTCGAAGGAAGAACTCTGACCGACAGCGAGATGGGACTATTGAGGTTCCTTACGACCGTCCAGAATGAAGTCCACAGATTCGCGATCTCATACCAGCATAAGCTCGCCGGCAAGCGCAACATCAGATACAAGCTCGAAAATATCGAAGGCATCGGACCTTCCAAACGCAAGAATCTGCTCGCGCATTTTGGTACAATAAAAGCCGTGGAAAATGCTTCCGTCGAGGAGCTTAAAGAGGCAAAGGGCATTTCCGAGAAGGATGCCAATGCGGTCTACAACTATTTCCACTAAGGAGTCCTGATGGCAATTTACGCTCTTGCGGATCTTCATCTTTGTTTAAGCAATCCCGACAAGTCCATGGCGATATGTTGGGCCTCTTGGACTGACTATGTGGAGAAGATCAGGGAGAACTGGGAAAACACTGTGACTGACGAAGATACGGTGCTGGTTTCAGGCGATATCTCCTGGGCTACATATATTGATAAAGCCGAAGAGGATTTCCGCTTCATATCAGAGCTTCCCGGCAGAAAGCTTCTCTCGCGCGGCAACCACGATTACTGGTGGACCACGATGAAGAAGATGGAGGAGTTCTTCGCTGAAAAAGGCTTTAACAACATGGAGTTTGTCAGGACCAACGTGCTCGAAGCAGAAGGCTGTCTTATCACCGGAACAAGAGGCTGGATGATCGAGACCAAAGAGAGCATCGAAGGGTCCGATAACAGGAAGATCTACGAGCGCGAAAAGCTCAGGATCAAGATGTGTATTGATGTGCTGAAAGAGGCTGATCCTGAGCATCTTAAAAAGCACATCCTGATGATCCACTATCCGCCTGTTACTGCAAAGCAGGACTTCACGGAATTCGCCGAGATGATGGCAGAAGGCGGCATCGACATCTGTGTTTACGGCCACCTTCACGGCAAGTCCCACAAGAAAGCTTTCGAAGGCGAGATAGGCGGCTGTAAGTTCATCTGCACCTCCGCAGATTATGTCGGATTTAAGCCGGTGAAGGTAATCTGATTACGACCGCCGTTTCTGTTCGGCAAATGTTCGGCTGTGCCGAACAAAAATCGTAAAAACGGCTTCAATTTGCGGATTTGTTACTACATCTGTTCGGCTATGCCGTATTTTCGCCGAACAAGCCTAATCAAAGACTCCAAAAATCCAGAAAAAGTTCCGATTGTACCGGACAAATATCTGGACTTTTTCATGAAAGGAGATTCCTGGCTTTAGATGCTCCGAAGCAGGTTTTCGAGAACCTCGAAAATCACGCCCCAAAAATTTTTTCGCGCCCGCAAACGCAATAAATAAAGGCGTTTGCGGGACACCTAAAATTAATTTGATAGACAGCTAAAATATTATAATATATAATAATCTCGAAGCCGAAGCATAGGGATAATCCTTATGCGGCGGCTCTTTTTTGTCTATATCTTCAGTAGAGGTAAAAACATGGCATACTCGATGACAGGCTTCGGCCGCGGCGAGAAGGTTTTCGACACCAGGAAATACAGTATTGAGCTTAAATCCGTCAATTCCAGATTCTGCGATATTTCGATCAGAATGCCCAGGATCTTCAACTATCTTGACGGCGATATCAGGAGAGTCATTACGGACAGGCTCCTGAGAGGTAAGATCGACGTATTCATCAATTACGAAGATCAGGGCGAGGCAGGCCAGACAGTTACTGTCAATGCCGGACTTGCAAAAGAATACGCAAAGGCTGCAAAAGAGATTGCTGAACTCACAGGCAGGGAAGATGATTTCGGTGTTGCAAGGCTCGCCACCATGCAGGATGTCTTAAGCGTTACCCAGACTGAGATCGACGAAGAAGCAATCGCAAAAGAACTTTTAGAGACACTTAATCTTGCGGTCGACGGCATGCTCACGATGAGAAAGAGAGAAGGAGATAACCTTGTTGCTTCCATTCTGGGCAAAGTAGATACCCTCGAAGTAATTAGAGGCGAGATCGTTACCAGATCACCTGAAGTAGTTGAAGCTTATAAGCAGAAGTTATCAGCAAGGATCAACGAGATCTTAACCAGCGACCAGAGAGATTTCTACGACGACAACAGACTTGCTGCAGAAGTTGCGATCTTCGCAGACAAGTGTGCGATCGACGAAGAGATGGCAAGACTTTCTTCCCACTTCTCACAGGCAAGAAAGATCCTTGCAGAAGAAGGCACTGTCGGCAAGAAGATGGATTTCCTCGTTCAGGAGATCAACCGTGAGGTAAATACGACAGGCAGCAAAGCAAATGATATCGAGATCACTTCCAGAGTTCTTTCGATGAAGAACCTCATCGAAGAGATCAGGGAACAGATACAGAATCTTGTATAAAGGAAGGGCAGTAAATGGCATCTGAATTTATCGACATCGGATTCGGAAATATAGCACAGGCATCACGCATCATCTGCGTAGCTGCAGCTGAGTCTTCACCCGTAAGACGCATGATGCAGGATTCAAAGGACAGAGGAATGTTAGTTGACTGCTGCGCAGGCAAGAAGTGCAAGTCGGTTATCGTAACGGACAGCGGACTGGTGCTCACTTCCGCTCTTGCGACATCAGAGATAAAGGAGATGCTGGGATGAGTGATTTCAGAGGATTGATCGTTGCAGTATCAGGTCCTTCGGGCGTTGGAAAAGGCACCGTGCTTGCCAAAGTCGAAGAACTGCTCGAAAAGGATAACCCCGGCAGCGTAGGTCATTCTATTTCAGTTACGACCAGAGCTCCGAGAGGCCAGGAAAAAGACGGTGTCGAATACTACTTCAGAACGGCCGAGCAGTTCGAGCAGATGATCAAAGACGGCAAGATCGTTGAATACGACAAGTATGTTGATAACTACTACGGCACGCCTTCGGATCCGCTCGACGAGATGCTCAGCAAAGGACAGGACGTTCTTTTCGATATCACGATAGAAGGAAGCCTGGCGCTCAACCGTAAGTTTGACGTCGACACGGTAACGATATTTATCCTTCCGCCTTCTATGGAAGAGCTCGAAAACAGGCTGAGGGGAAGAGGCACAGAGACCGAAGAGAAGATCTCCAAAAGACTCGCCCAGGCAAAAGAAGAGATCAAACGTGCCGGAGAATTCGAGTACATCATTACCAACGATGATGTAGACAGGGCAGCAAGAGACATTCTTGCGATTATCACCGCTGAAAAGCTTAAAGCTTCGAAGAATATACGTACAGCAAAAGAACTTGAATAAAAGGAGAAACGAGGTAAAAAGATGTTAACAGATCCTTCAATCGAGAAACTCAAAGAGAAGTCAGCAAGCCCTTACGACCTTACAGTACTCGTAAGTAAGCGTGCAAGAGAACTGACAGACGGCGCTCAGCCCATGATCGACGACGACGGTGCAGCAAATGTTGTATCTCTCGCTTGCCGTGAAGTTGCAGCTGACAAGGTCGTTGCAGTTAAGGGTGATGTAGAGGATGAGGCAGTTATCCCGATCACAAGAGAAGAGAAGATCAGAAGAAGAGAAGAAGCTGAGAACAGAAGAAAGATGCTCGAGGAAGAAAGAGCAGAGAGAATGTCTGTTGCAGGCGGCTTGAACTCCAAGGGTTTGGATGACCTTATCGACGCTTTGGCAGGCGGCAGCTCCGATGAAGAAGAGGAAGTTGTTTACGAGGGCGAAGGCGAAGAAGATCCTTCAGAGGACGAAGAATAATCCAAAGGGAGTTAAAGAAATATGGCAGTAGAGAAAACAATGGATAAGATAGTCTCACTCGCAAAGGTTAGAGGCTTCGTATATCCTGGTTCTGACATCTACGGGGGTCTGGCTAATTCATGGGACTACGGCCCGTTAGGTGTTCAGCTTAAGAATAACGTTAAGGCAGCATGGTGGAAGAAGTTCGTCCAGG
>JAFYJX010000024.1 GCA_017537905.1 Clostridiales bacterium
ATCCTGTCGGAACACCTTGCACAGGCAAGATGATCGCAGCTTTGAGAAGACTCGGCTTCGAGAGAGTTTATGACGTAAACTTCGGTGCTGACCTTACAATCATGGAAGAGGGCACAGAGCTCCTCGGCCGTCTCACAAATGGCGGCGTTCTTCCTATGATCACATCCTGCTCACCGGGATGGATCAACTACGCTGAGTACAACTACGGCGATCTTCTCCCTCACCTTTCTTCCTGCAAGTCTCCTCACGAGATGCAGGGTGCCATCATCAAGTCTTACTGGGCACAGGAAAAGGGCATCGATCCTAAGGATATCTTCGTTGTATCCATCATGCCTTGCGTTGCTAAGAAGTTCGAAAAGGAAAGAGAGCAGCTCAAGACTAACGGTCTTGCTGACGTTGACGCAGTTCTCACAACACGTGAGCTCGCAAGAATGATCCGCCGTGCAGGCATCATGTTCAACCGTCTCCCTGATGAGGAGTGGGATCAGGATATCATGGGCGATTACACAGGCGCAGCTGTTATCTTCGGTGTAACAGGCGGCGTTATGGAAGCAGCCCTCAGAACTGTTTACTACAAGCTCACAGGCAAGGAGTGCGAGCCTATCGAGATCAAGGCTGTTCGTGGCCACGATGCAGGTATCCGTGAGGCTTCTATCGACATCAACGGCACAACAGTTAACGTTGCTATCGCTTCCGGCATGAAGAGCGCTAAGGTTCTTCTTGACGAGATCCGCGAAGGCAAGTCAAAGTATCAGTTCATCGAGATCATGGGATGCCCCGGCGGTTGTATCAACGGCGGCGGCCAGCCTTATGTACGTCCTTGCTTCATGCCTAATGAGGCAGACGATATCCTCGACACATACAAGGAGAAGAGAGCTCAGGCACTCTATTCCGAAGATGAGCGTCAGGTACTCCGTCAGTCACATAAGAACCCTCAGATCGTTGAACTCTACGAGAAGTATCTTGGCGAGCCTAACTCACACAAGGCTCACGAGCTCCTGCACACAACATATGCTGCAAGAGAAGGCTTCAATGACGTAAAGTAATCTAGTCTGAAACAAAGCATTAACAAGAGGCTGTCTTATACAAGGCAGCCTCTTTTATTTTTCGCGAAATGCTTAAAATCCAGGCATTTACAATTGTTAAAGAGCCAAAATAGTTTGTTCTTTAATTGTTCATTCTATTTGATATTTAATGAAATCAAATGAGTATATAATACCAGATATACAGGTGGGACTTTCGAGATATGACGGCGGATATGAAGCACAGGATAGCCATATTTTCTAATGGTTACAACGGCAGTATTACTCTCAAGGCAATTGAGGGTATTAAACGCTATGCCGCGGTCAAGGATTTCGATACGCACTTCTATATCGGCTTTGCGGCAAGTAACGAGAAGCCGACATTCAACGTAGGCCAGTTCAATATCTATCAGCTCGCAAAGCTCGAAGAATACGACGGTCTCATCGTTTTCTCAGGAATCCTCAATAACCCCGAACTCGCGGAAAAATGCTGCAATGCGGCAAAGGAAAAGGGTCTGCCGGTCGTAAGCATCGGTATGCCTTTTGACGGTATTCCCAACGTCGACATCAACAATGAAGACGGCATGAGGGACTTGGTAGAGCACCTGATCACGGTTCACAACGTAAAGAGGATCGTTTATATCGGCGGTACCAAAGACCATGTTGATACGATCGAAAGATATAACGTCGTCTGCGAAGTAATGCAGAAGTACGGACTTAAGCTGGAAGACAAGGACGTCTATTACGGCAACTGGGTAAACGAGACTGCAATAGACATCACTAGACGCCTCGCAAAGGCTCCTGAGGGCCTTCCTGACGCGATCATATGCGCAAATGACATCATGGCCCTGGCGGTAAGCTGCGAGCTCAGAGACTTAGGCTACGACCTTCCTAAGGACGTTATAGTCACAGGTTTCGATAACATCGGCGAGGGCAGGGTCTCATATCCTGCCATGACTACGGTTGACCAGGATTATGTAACGGTAGGCTACAACGCCTGCAGGATCCTCTACGATAAGATAGAGGGGATTACCAATGATACGATCACATCCGTGGCATCGAAGCTCGTAGTGGGCGAGAGCTGCGGCTGTAACTGCGAGGCAAACAGCCCTTACGATATCGGCAGAAGAAATTACTGCAGGAATATCCATGCAAAGAGCAAGCAGGCAGACTTCTTCAACAGGTTCATGCGTACCGAGCGTACCAGGATCTTAGAGTCAAAAGATTACGAAGACATGAAAAAGACCTTAAGAGCTTTCTACGCCGACAACCACGAATATACCGGTGAAGACTATTACATCATGCTCAACAAGGATTACTACGATGAACTGGCTTCACCCGACGAGGAAGTCTTAAAAGACTGTTATGCCAAGGATTTTGATATCGCTGTAGCGCTCTCGGGCGGAAAGATCACCGAAGAAGGAATAGACAAGAGGCTTAAGATCCCCGGATTTATCAAGAACGAGGGCGAGCAGCACATTTACTTCTTCTATCCTCTGCATAACGAACAGTATAACTACGGATATGTAGTATTCAGAGACGGAACCTACATCATCGATGAAGCTTTCCGTATTTACGAATATCTCGAAAAGCTCGAGCACTCCTTCATGGAACTCCGTATCAACATGCGCCTGGAAATGGTCAACAAAGAACTCCGTTTCCTCTACGACAAGGATCCTATGACTGGCCTTTACAACAGATTCTGCTTTGTAAGCCATGCGGTTCCGATCGTTGAAGAGAGCAAAGAGAACGGCAATCAGGCTATGATCATGTTTGCCGATATCAATCACATGAAGAAGATCAACGACCGCTACGGCCATGTTTTCGGCGACAGGGCGATCAATATCGTGGCAGATGCCATCAAGAAATGCATCGGTGATGACAACGCTATAGGAATCCGTTACGGTGGTGACGAATTCCTGGTTATTGCTGCGAATGCGACCAAGGAATATGCCGAGAAGTTCGAGCATGACATGGTGGCCTTTATCGACAGGGAGAACAATCTGGGAATTAATCCTTTCAAGTTCTCCATAAGCGTGGGCTACGTTCTTACAGATCCCGCATCATCAAAGTCAGTCAACGACTATGTCGAAGAAGCTGACGTAATGATGTACGAGATCAAGAACGAGTATCACAAGACCCATCCGGGACTTATTTAAAAGATCTTATAGATCGTTGTATTCTCCTCTGCGAAGTAAGCAACCTGTTTGAGGTTCTTTTCGACGAACTCTGTATTGAGCTCGACACCTGTATCGAGGTCCAGATCAAAGAAATCCTGATCGATGATAAGGTACTTGATATTTCTCTCTTTGCAGTATCTGGTGAACTCATTTACATCATTGCCGCATCCTGAGATGAGCCACTGGTAGATGGTATCTCTCGTATATGTGTCATGTCCTGCGGACCATGCGTAGTAAGGCCAGCCGTAGTACATGGGACGTCCTGCGAGGATGAAACGGTTCATGGACCATGTGTAGGGCGTAAGGAATACGTCAGAAGGCTCAGTATTATCAACGATCCATCTGGTTACAGGTGAATTCATATCCGTTACCAGAGGTCCTCTGTTGATGTTTATATATGTAGCCCATTCGCTGACACCCGTGGCCGTAAGAGGAACCATAAGAGCCAGTGCGAGGATGATGCCTGCGAGTTCTAATGCGATCCATGCTGCGAAAGGAAGACCCTTTTCCTTCTTGGCAGCAACAGGCTCGTGCTTCAATGTCTCAGGCTCTAATTCCTCTTCTTCGTTAGTCTCGGGCGAAGAACCGTCGATTACTGCATCTGCGGATGCGATAGTGACGTTATCGTCGTCTTCAGGTTCATCCTCACCGAACTGAATGGTTTTAAGAGCGACATTGCCGGGGCGCATTGCTACGTGAGCAGGCTCGGGTGCAGATTCCTTCAAAGCTTCATCAGTATCGTCTTCGTCAGAGACGTCATCTTCTTCAGATTCTTCTTCGTCTGACTTGCCGTCTGATTCAGGCTTTTCTTCTTCTTTATCCTTTATCTCTTTGCCGAAGAGGGCAGCAAGAGCAGCAACACCGGCCTTGGCTTCGCTGTCATCCTTCTTCTCTTCTTCTGATTCTTCCTTAGCTTCTTCAGTATCAGCTTCGGAGGATTCATCTTCGGATTTTTCTTCAGTATCTTCAGTTTTTTCCTCAGATTCTTCGTTTGAATCTTCTTCAGTTTCTTCTTCGTCTTCTTCGGAATCCTTATTATCGTCGCCGAAAAGGAGTTCTTCAGGAACGGGCTCTTCCTTGATCTCTTCGTCCTTCTTGGCGGGAGTATCGTCAGAATCACCGCTCAATGAAGTAACGTCTGCATCAACGCCTGTGTGGGCGTCCATAGCCTCGATATCGAGAGCCTCTTCTTCCTTTTCTTCAACAGGCTCGCCGAAAGCGCTGGTATCAGGGAGAACGGGAGTTCTGACGCCTGTATTCGAATCAGCAGCAACTATAGCGATATCGCCGTCGATGGCATTGCCGTCGATGATATCGTCTGCTTCAACAGAATATGTGGGCTCTTCAGCTTCGGTCTTCCTTCTCTTGATAGGGATATAAAGAAGATTAGCAACAAGTGCTGCAACAAATGCATCAACAAGGATAAGCGATACCTGGATGAACTTGTGGTTCGCGAGCATTTCCAATGTAACCTGGAAAAGGAACGCGAAGATCATCGGGTTAAGTACGCAGAGGAACAGCAGGAAGCGGTGAACAGGCTTCTTGTGTACCAGGTCGGAAACGAGAGTTACGAGTGCGAAAACGGCTGCAAGGATAAGCGTTAATCCCGTAACGATAAAAAGATAACGTGCGAGACCAAAGAGCGTAACGTTGCTGCCGAGAATGAATCCGGGCTTAAACACGAACGATACGACGTTCTGATATCCGCCGGAGAATACCATTGTCTGGATAAATGATGAGACAACGGCACAAACAGCTACTGCCAGATAAAGGAGTCTGCTCTCGGAAATAAGCGCCATTCCGAAGAGGATAAGGAGAAGCGCGATGAGGCAGGATCCGTGGAAATAAGGCATTACGATAACGAGAACGCATGCCAGGAACGTAAGGGACAGAGGATAGAGAGGGTCCTCTTCTCTGGTGAGCCATGCTGTTTTCGAGAATGCGAAAGCCTTAATGCCTTCACCGAAGTCTTCGGCACGGGAAATGGAGATGCCGAGTCTTCTTAAGAAAGGCAGGAATAAGATTACCATGATGATGATGACGGCAATGCCGAGCATCAGGTGACGCTGGTTGGGATATACGTTGATGGCCCAGATGCCCCAGTCGTCGTAATCGGTTACCTTATACCACATGCCGTAGTTCAGGATCTCGTTTACTGCCTGTGAAACGGAATACCCCTGGCTTGTTAATTCATTTAAGTGTACGAAAGCATTAAGAGAGCTTCTGAAGAATACCAGGACAGGTGCAACTGCAAATGCTGCTCTTCTGGAGCTTAAGAGTACTGCGAGAAGTCCCAGAAGGACGAGTGCGCATACCATCGTGATTATTGAAGGGAAGTTAAGTGCATAATCGATCGGGAGTCCCAGATATTCGAGCATACCTCCGAGGAAATAGAAGAAGAAGTGATACTTGATTCCGTCTCCGGAGAAATGCATGTACTGGGTAGGGAAGTTAAAGCCCTTGCCGAAAGAAGAGACCATGGCCGTATGAGGCGAGAGGTCTGAGAATGTGGAAGCGCCGTTGAGGAGCGAAGTGCCGTTTACCCTGTATGTATAGAACATAAGGAATGTTGCCATGATGGTAACGATCAGGATGACAACACCATAGAAAACCGTATCAACGGTGTTGTGCTGGTAGTCTTCGATCATGGTGGCACCGGCAGCCTTAAGCTCTTCACGCTTAACTCTTCTGCGGTTGATGAGAATGAGGCATGTCAGGATCATCCAGATGAAGAATGCGAAAGTAATGAGAATGCCGAGCTTCATGCAAAGATCGCCGCTGTTCATTACATATGAGAGTCCGAGGATTACGAAATAATTGAAGAACGGGACGCACATGAGACCCGTAACTATTCCTGCCGGAACAGTAAATAACGTATTCGGAATATGAGTAATAGCCTTCGCTGAAGGACTGCATGCGACGTAAAGTCTACGGACATCCGGTACACAAAGGCCTACGAAGCAAATACCGAATGCAGCACATAATACTAAATATAAAATAGCGAGCATAGAAATCCCCTTATTTTAAATATCTAACTAATATTATCACAACTTAGCTTTTTACAAACATGTGGCAATTTATGAGTATCAATGAAGACCCCGCTCGAAAAAGAGTATAATCTGTCTATCTTTTGCAATAAAAGGGGAATTTGCATGAAAATTACTGTTCTTGGCGGCGGACTGTCGCCGGAAAGAGATGTATCACTCAAGTCGGCAAGCCTTATTGCCAATGCTCTGCTCTCAAAGGGACACGAAGTCGCGCTGGTCGATCTCTACGACGGAATCGAGACAAACTATCCTTGTGAGTATTACTTCAGACGCGGTACGGTAAATCCGTTTTCGTACACGATTCCTGAAACAGAACCTGATCTCGACGAGATCATCAGACAGCACGGCGGAAGAAAGAGCTGGGTAGGCCCCAGAGTAATCGAGATGTGCAAATTTGCCGACAAGGTCTTCCTCGGCCTTCACGGCAGCCACGGCGAGAACGGCCAGGTACAGGCGCTCCTCGATGCTTTCGATATCGGATACACAGGCTGTGATTACTTAGGCTGCGCGATCGCAATGGACAAGGACCTTTCAAAGGCTTTGGCAAGGGCAGCAGGTTATCTTACGGCTGACTGGATCGTAGATGACCCTGAGAAGCTCACTTTCGAGAGAGTAAACAAAGAACTCGGAATTCCTTGTGTAGTAAAGCCTATCGGCAACGGATCTTCATGCGGCGTATCCATCGTTAAATCACAGGAAGAGTTCGAAGCAGCCATAAACTATGCAGCTTCCTACCACCAGAAGATCCTTATCGAGAAGTTCATCAAGGCAAGAGAGATCACTATTTCCATCGTTAATCACGAAGCGCTTCCGATCACGGAGATCATTCCCCATGAAGGCTTCTACGACTATAAGAACAAGTATCAGGACGGTCTTACTACACACGTATGTCCCGCCCAGATCGATGAGGAAGATTACAAGAAGGGACAGAAGATCGCTCTGAAGATCTTCGATCTCTTGAGAATGACCCAGTACGGCAGAGTTGACATGATGTACGACGATGTTAAACACGAGTTCTGGTTTATCGAGGCAAATAATCTCCCGGGCATGACAAATACTTCGCTTCTCCCTGAAGCGGCAAAGGCAAACGGCATATCTTACGAAGACTTGGTCGAGAGTCTCGTTACAAATTGCTGAGGAACTTGATTGTTTTGTTGCTACGCGCCCTTAGTTCAGATAGAATTAAGGGTGCTTTTATTTAATATTCCGGAGGTCTCTTATGAGCGACAAGAGAACTGATTACATCAGCTGGGACGAATACTTTATGGGCGTTGCAAAGCTTGCTTCCATGAGGAGCAAGGACCCTTCCACACAGGTTGGTGCCTGCATCGTTGATAAGGATAATTACATCTTATCCGTAGGATATAACGGATTGCCCATCGGCTGTAATGACGAGGATTTCCCCTGGGCCAGAACCGGTGGAACGCTCGACACTAAGTATGCTTTTGTAGCTCATGCAGAGCTTAATGCGATCCTTAATTCGAAGACCGGCGATCTCGCAGGTTCCACGGTCTACGTTACTCTTTTCCCTTGCAATGAGTGCACCAAGGCCCTGATCCAGAAGCGTGTCGGCAGGGTTGTTTATTTCGACGACAAGTATCACGACACTGACCAGACAAAGGCTGCGCGCATGATGCTCGATGCTGCAGGAATCAAGTACGAGCAGTACCAGCCTTCCGGCAGAAAAGCTGAGATAAATCTCTGATGGAGGCTTAATATGAGTCGCAAGACAGGGCAGAAGATCCTTCTGCTTTTTATTTCATTTGTATTTGTTTTTACTCTTTTCCCGATGGTCTCTCTGGCAGCCCCGAAGGGCACGGCAACGCCTAACTGCTGGGGTTCCGGCGGCCAGCTCGAGATCCAGCTGTCAGGCTGTTCAGGATATAAGAACATCACTGTCGTAGCGGAATTTTCGGGCAAGATAGATTCGGCAACAGGCTGGGGATTTGATAAATATGAGATCAAGGGAAACCAGGTAACGGCGACATGTTCATCGACCGGTCCCAACAGCTGGGGATTCGATAACAAAGTAGGAATACAGGTTACGGGCAGCGACGTAAATTCAGCCAAGCTCGTTTCCGTTTCAGGCGACGGCGAGACCGGAAGTGTCAGTGATACCAAGGCAACTACGGCGCCTTCATCTACCGAAAAAACTGCAACAACAACGCCTGCGGAAAATCCCGATCCCGCCCGCAATACAAAGGGCCAATCAGGTGACGACTGGCTTACCACGGAAGGCTCCCACATCGTCGACAAGGACGGCAAGGAAGTATGGCTTACAGGATGCAATTGGTTCGGTTACAACACAGGAACCAACATGTTTGACGGCGTCTGGAACTGTAATCTCAAGGACACCCTCAAGGCGATTGCAGACAGGGGATTCAACGTTCTCAGAGTTCCGATGAGCTCCGAACTCCTGCTCCAGTGGAAGAAGGGCGAGTACCCGAGAGCCAACTATAACAACGCATATAATTCAGAGCTTAACTCAATGAATTCTCTGGAGATCTTCGACTATGTCCTCTCGCTCTGCGAAAAGAACGGCATGAAGATAATTATCGATATCCACACGGTCAAGACTGATGCTTCAGGTCATAACCACCCCGTCTGGTACAGGGAGGACATGACTGTCGAAGACTTCGTGGATTCGCTCTCCTGGATCGCCGAAAGGTATAAGGATAACGACACCATAATCGGCTATGACCTAAAGAACGAGCCTCACGGAAAGGCTTCTGAAGATCCTCATGCGATATGGAACGATTCCAACGACAAGGACAACTGGAAGAAGGTCGCAGAGCGCGCCGGCAATGCCGTTCTGGACAAAAATCCCCATGCCCTGATCATCATCGAAGGCATCCAGATCTACCCCAAAGACATCAAGACGAACAACTTTGTTTCCAAAGACAACGATAAGGATTATTACAACACCTGGTGGGGCGCAAACCTCATGGGAGTCAAGGATTATCCGATAGATTTCGGCAGTCCCGAGCGCAATAAACAGATCGTTTATTCGCCCCACGATTACGGCCCGAGAGTCTACGAACAGCCTTGGTTTAAGGACGGTTTCACATACGAGTCGCTCTATAAGGATGCATGGCACGACTACTGGCTCTACATCGCGGAAGACGACATCGCGCCCATCTTTGTAGGTGAGTGGGGCGGCTTCATGGAAGGCGATAATCTGAAGTGGATGGAATACTTCAGACAGCTCATCGCCGAGCGCCATCTCCACCATACTTTCTGGTGTTTTAATGCCAATTCAGGTGATACCGGAGGCCTCGTAAAAGACGATTTCAAGACATGGGACGAGGAGAAATACAGCTTCGTAAAAGAAGTCCTCTGGAAGAATGAAAGCGGCAAGTTCATAGGCCTCGACCACGCTGTCCCGCTTGGCGTAAACGGCATCAATTTAAGCGATTACGACGGCGTCATCATCACTCCTGCGCCTGCCAAACCGCAGCCCAAAACATGGAGCACGGAGACAATTACAGAGCAGACGGAAGAGACACCCGGTGATACCTGCGGCGGCATTCACGAGTCTCCCGGAGCTGAAGTTGCATCCTATCTGTACCGAAAAGCCTCAACGATTCTCGTTGTAGTTGTTATAATAGCAGTAGTTCTGACAGGTTCCATTGTGGCCGTCACTATCATGCTCAAGAAGAGGAATGATAAGCGTAAGAACGAAGAAGTCATAATGCCTTTCGATCCCAATGAGATCGAAGCTGACAATAAAGAAACAGAGGTAATTGCTGCAGGTTCCGGAGAGAATAAGCCGGACGAAGCGCAGGAGGAAAATTGACATGTTAGACGTTTTCGTGGCCAATATTTTCGAGGACAACAGCCAGCTCGGCCCGATCGTTTTCTGGCTTGCAATAATAGTCGTAATCGGTCTTATCATCGCGACTGTGGTAATTCACATGAGAGATAAGCGCAAAGAGAAGCTCGATGACCAGATCGACACACAGTGGAGAGCTGAGCAGGTCGTAAACCGCGTTGAGGCTATTGCTCCAAAGACCGGGAAAAAGAAGATCCGCCAGATCAAGCGCGGTTCCAGAGACCCCAAGAAGATCGAAGAAAACGAAGCAGCTTCGAAGAACACTTTGCTCGGAGGAAAGAGCGAAGCGCAGATGGAAGAGAAGGAAGCAAAAGACATCTTCGGTTCCCTCGGAATCTCATCCAAAAAGGCCGAAGAGATCGACAAGGCAAAAGAGCAGATCATCATCAACGGGTATCTCCAGAAGTCCAACACGGCTCCCATCAGACCCGTTTATTCCAATACTCTTGAGGCCCGCCAGCAGCAGCGGAAAGAGCTCGATTCCGATAAGGTAGGCAAGGAAGCGGAGACTCCCGCCCTCGTTATGGATTCAGCAGCTCCATCTGAAGTCAGGATCACTGATGCTCCTGTCCAGAAGGTCAAGCCGACAGCTTTAAAGCGACCGACCGCTGCCAGAGTTACGACTGAGGAAGAACCGGCCGAAGAGGATACGACATATACTTCTGCCATCAGACCTCAGATCGGCACGGAAGTATCCAATGCCGAGATCGACCGTCCCGCTACGGTCCCTGAAGAAAAACCTGAGATTTTGAAGTCCGGTGAAGAGGCAATTATCCCTGCCGCAAAAGAAGTTGTGGAAGGCTTTGTTCCTGACGAGGAAGTTCTCGAACAGAACAACGAAGAACAGCCTTAAAAAGCCCTATTTATCAGTTTTTCATGACATTTGAAGCACTTGAAAATGCAAGGTAATTCCTTGTATAATTTTAGTATCTTCTAATATTTATATTAGGAGACGTGTGTGCTTGTGTTTTGGAGGTAAATATTGATGACGGGTAGCAATTCGGGTCGCTTCTCGCTTAAGTCGATATGCTTGCTAATGTGCATGCTTATCGGTTTCTCTTATGCGTTTGTATTTTACAGTTCTCAAGATGTTTATGCAGCCGGTACTGCAGGCACTATAAAAGTCAGCGGTGCTGGTGCCTGGGGAGATGAAGGCGGATTCAACGTCGACATTTCCGGATTCGGCAAGGGCAACGTAACCGTAGTTTTCGAATTTAACTGTTCGGTAAGTTTGTCCTGTTCCGGTCCTGCAACTATCGTTTCTGATGGCGGACAAACCGGCAAAGTAAAATTTACCGGTTGGGGCGGAAGCCCGAATGGCGGATATTACATTAACGTCAGCGGCACAGATCTTCCCAATACATTGAAAGTTTCCATTAAAAGCAAAACCATTAATGTAACACCTACAGCTAAGCCAAAGCCAACAAACACAACTGCACCCATAAACACAAACACAACTAAGCCGACAAATACAAAGGCACCGGCAACATCAACACCTAAGCCGACGGCAACAAAGAAACCGGCAACATCGACACCTAAGCCGACAGCAACAAAGGCTCCTGCAACATCAACACCTAAGCCGACAGCAACAAAGAAACCGGCAACATCGACACCTAAGCCGACAGCAACAAAGGCTCCTGCAACATCAACACCTAAGCCGACAGCAACAAAGAAGCCGGTAACATCAACACCTAAGCCGACAGCAACAAAGG
>JAFYJX010000025.1 GCA_017537905.1 Clostridiales bacterium
ATTTAAGCGTTCTTGCGCAAAGTCAGGCGTTCTTGCAGAAGTTCGTAAGAGAGAACATTACGAGAAGCCTTCTGTAAAGAGAAAGAAGAAGTCTGAAGCAGCTCGTAAGAGAAAGCATTAATAAGACTTAAACGAGAGGTTGTCCGTTAGGGCAGCCTCTTTTTGTTACAGAAGATATTTGCGAATCTTTTCTTCTATTACTTTTGTGTTCAGCGGCTGGCTGTCCGTCTCAAAGGTCAGTATCAGCCGGCTTTCGTCAAAGTCGTCAGCAAGGCTGTATTTATCCATTTTCCTTACGTTGCGCCTGGCATAATCCTCATCACCCAGCTTGCCCAAATGCTCCCAATAGTATTCTTTTCGCAGCCTTACATTCAGGCATTTGAAGTCCGGCGCCGCGAATAACACGCCATGGTTATAGACCGGAAATTCACAAAGGTAAGGAATATTGTGCCTGCCCAGCGCATCAGCTATCAATATCTCCGACTTCGACCTCACGCGCTCGCCTTTGGCCGTATAGAACTCCTGGTCTTCCTCTTTGAACCCCAGCCTGGTGTAAGGTGTGTTCTGCCACTGCCTGACGAACTCCTCATCGCTAAGATACTCCGGCGTAACGAGCGCTTTTCGCTGCTCGCTCAGCTTCTCATATACCTGTTGCGCCGCATCCGGGTCGTAGTCTTTGATGAAGTTTTCGATTGCTTTTTGCTGGTTCTCAAGCACTTTGAGGAGCTTCGTGTCGTAGTCTTTTTGCGCGAGGCGGACGGCGAGGGGGCGGTCTTTTTCAGGGATGTATCTGCCTTGAGAATCGTTCGTATTTTCTCTGTGATAGTACTGATGCTTATTCCACTTCTTGATTATTCGCAAAGCTCCTGGCGGAGCTTTTTTGAGGCGTTCGTAGACTTTGTCTATTTGTTGTTCAAGCGAAGCTGACAAGGTTCTGAGTTCATTTATTCTTGGTTTTTCTTCAAACATAGTGTTGTTTCCTTATTTGTTGTATGGTGACATACGAAAAGCGCATATTTCGAATTTTCGTCGGTAGGTTTTGAGTTTTTGAACTGCTTTTTTGAGAGAACCTACATACGAAAAGTTGATTATCGTAGTGTTTCGTCGGTAGGTTGTGATTTTACAAGTTGTTTTATTGCAAATAACTACATACGAAAACAGAGTTTTTTGTAATTTCGTATGTCGGCATCGTTCCTAACCACTTCAACTACCCTCTATCCTATCCCCGCACCATCACATTTCAACCCTTTTCGACCAGATTGAGACTTTTTGGCACTTGTTGAGACTGGTCTCAATTTTTAAACCCTGCGGTTCTTTGTAAATACGAGGCGATTCGGCTATAATAATGCCAATAAAGATAAAGTTGAGATTAGTATATGTTATTGACCGGTAAGAACTGGCGCTTATCGGCGTCCCAAAAAGTAGGGGATGCTGATACGCTCCTTGATGTTTTGCTTAAGAATCGCGGTATAACCGAGGGACAATCCGTAGAGCAGTTTTTGTCTGAGGATGACGGTATCTGGCATGATCCGTTCCTTTATAATGACATGCGAAAAGCTGTCGGCATCATTAATGAGACAATCGACCGCCACGGCAAGATCCTTGTTTACGGCGACTATGACTGCGACGGCGTTACTGCGACGTCGATACTTGTCAGGTATTTCAGGAGTCATTCGGTAAATGTTTATTACATCGTGCCGCATAGATCAGAGCACGGGTACGGGCTTACTGAGAAGATCATGGACAAGGTCATTGAGAAGAAACCGGATCTCGTTATCACCGTTGACTGCGGCGTTACTAATGTTGATACGGTGCAGGAGCTTAAGAACCGCGGCATTAAGGTGATCGTTACTGACCACCACAATGTTAAGGACGAGCTGCCGCCGGCAGACTGCGTTATATGCGCGAAGAGGCCTGACAATACGTATCCTTTCATCGATCTTTGCGGCGCGGGTGTTGCGTTAAAGCTCGTCGAGGCTTTGGGCAAAGACGGGAAGTATAAGGTGACGGGCAATATCTGGCGTCAGTCTATTGAGCTGGCAGGACTTGCGACGATCGCAGATCTCGTGTCCGTTACAAACGAGAACAGAACCATTATCAAGCGTGCTTTTAAAAGCATGAAGAATCCTTCGAATGTCGGCGTGGGCGTCATGAACGAGATGCTGTTAGCGCCCGGCAAGACTTTGGATGAGACGTTTATCTCGTTCAATTTCGTGCCGAGAATCAATGCTGCGGGAAGGCTTTACGATTCGGCTGATGCGCTGAAGCTCTTCCTCGAGAATAATCCGACTGAGGCGAAAAACGCAGCGCAGGATCTTACGAGACAGAATGATGAGCGTAAGGAGATAGAGGCCAAGGTTTTCGACGAGGCCAGGGCGCAGTTAGAGAATCCCACGAGGCCTGACAGGTGGTCGCTCACAAACACTTGCGGTCCGATCGTTGTGTATGGCAAGGACTGGCACCAGGGCGTGCTCGGAATCGTTGCGGGCAAGCTCTCGCAGTTCTACGGCAGGTCGGCGCTGGTATTTACAGACGATTCGACGGAGCCCGGATGCGCTAAGGGTTCGGGAAGAGCCTTTGGCGACTTCGACCTTTATGAGTGCCTGGAGCGCATATCGGATAAGCTCGTTAATTTTGGCGGACATAAGAAGGCCGCAGGACTTCTCGTAAGGAAGACAGAGATGGGTGCCTTCATGGAAGCGCTCGAGGCGGAGTCGGCCAAGATTTACGAAGAGAAGGGCATGTCGGGCGAAGAGTCCGAAGAGGATGCGATCAACGCGGAATGCGAGATCCTGCCTGAAGGGCTGGACTTCGATTCATATAACGAAGTTTGTAAGTTAAGGCCTTTCGGAATCGGCAATCCGAAGCCGGTCTTTGTTACCAGAGGACTTGTTATCACGGGCATTGCCCAGATGAGCCAGGGCGCGCACATCAGGCTCGACCTGACAGATGGCGATGGCAAGGCAAATCTCTCGGCGGTTGGCTTTGGCATGGGCGACTATTTCAATATCCTGAAAGCGGGCGACAAGGTCGACATCGCTTATACCTTGAATGAGTACTGCTACAGGGGCGAGACGTCTTTGAGCCTTCATCTCGAGGATATAAGGCCACTTACGGGCGAAGGATTTATGTGGAAGAAGGCTGATATTGCCGAGAAGCTCTACACGAGCGGGCTTGCGATGGACCAGATCGCGAAAATGGCGCCCGGTGAGGATATCGCGGGCCAGATGAAGCCGACACCCGAGCAATACGGCGCATGCTATAAGGCGATAGAGCGTTTTGGAGGCACGGCCATGTCCACGGCCGATCTGGACCTCCTTGCAAGATTAGTATCTAACAATTATGATGTATCGGTGACTCCGTTCCAGCTGAAGCGATGCCTCGAGGTTTTCGCTGACTGCAGGCTCATAAGGCTCAGGACCATAAAGCCGATGCGTGTCTGCTTCAACCTGCTGGCGACGGGCGACAAAGTAAAACTTAGCGATTCTGAGGTCTATAGGAGAATACAAGGTGAGTAAGGCCAAGAATGACAAGACATTTGATGCCATAACTACTGAAGAGGTCGTGCAGGCGGAGGCCGAGCGCGCGTATCTTCAGGACGACTCGATCAAGCCTGAAATCCCCCAGGATCTCGAAGAGAAATTCCACGAGATAATCAAGCTTTACGACGATTATGCGAAGGCTGCAAATCTCGATGAGAAAGATATCGAGAAGGATAACGAGAAGCTCGAAAAGGCTTTCAACTTCGCATACAAGGCACACCGCCACCAGAAGCGTAAGACGGGCGAGCCCTATATCACGCACCCTGTCGCGGTTGCCATGATCCTCGCTGACCTTAAGGTCGACGTTAATACCATCATCGCAGCGCTCCTGCACGATACGATCGAGGATACGATCGTTGACGACGAGATGGTCACCGAGAAGTTCGGCGCGGTCGTCTGCAGCCTTGTTGACGGTGTTACAAAGCTCAACTTAAGTCTCGACAACGTTGTTTATAACTCGAAGCAGGATATCCAGGCGTCGAATGTCCGAAAGATGTTCATCGCCCTGACCGACGACATCCGCGTAATCTTCATCAAGCTCGCAGACCGTCTGCACAACATGAGAACGTTAAAGTCCATGAGCCCCGAAAAGCAGATTGAGAAGGCTCAGGAGACTTTGGATATCTACGTTCCTTTCGCAGGCAGATTCGGTATCTATAAGATCAAATGGGAATTGGAGGACCTCTGTTTAAGATATCTTCATCCCGACGATTACTATGAACTCGTAAAGCTCGTTAACGGCAACCGCACCCAGCGTGAAAACTTCATGGAGGACGTTGTTTCCGAGATCCGCGCAAAGCTCGAGGAGAACGGCATCGTCCATTACGACATTGAAGGACGCCCGAAGCACTTCTACAGCATCTACAAGAAGATGCACGAGAAGGGCAAGACGATCGATGAGATCTACGACCTTTTCGCGTGCAGGATCATTGTTGACGAGGTCATCGAGTGCTATCAGGTGCTCGGCATCATCCACGAGATGTACCAGCACGTGCCGGGCCGTTTTAAGGACTATATCGCGATGCCCAAGGAGAACAAGTACCAGTCTATTCATACGACTGTCGTATCTCATACGGGCACGCCTTTCGAAGTGCAGATAAGAACTTTCGCGATGCACCAGATCGCAGAGTTCGGTATCGCTGCGCACTGGCATTACAAGGAAGCCGGCAATTCACAGGAATTCAAGGCTGACAGATACGACACGAAGATCAACGAGATGAGACAGATCATCGACTCGCAGAACGAGCTTACCGACTCGGGCGAGTTCCTTGAATCATTCAAGATGAATATCGCTCCGGACGAGATCTTCGTTTACACGCCTAAGCACGAAGTAATCAAGCTTCCCAAGGGTTCATGCCCGATCGACTTCGCGTACGCGATCCACTCCGGCATCGGCAACCACATGCACGGCGCGAAGGTCAACGGCCGTATCGTTCCGTTGTCCTATGAACTTAAGAACAGCGACATCGTCGAGATCCAGTCTTCGTCCAAGCTCGTAAAGGGCCCTTCACGTGACTGGGTTTCCATCGCGCGCACAGCAAATGCCAAGTCCAAGATCAATTCCTGGTTTAAGCGTGAAGCCCGCGCTGACAATATCACAACAGGCCGTGAGCTTCTCACAAACGAGATCACCCGTAACGGATTCGATCCCGCGAAGCTCCTTATGCATAAGTCCATTGAGACTATCCTGAAGCGCAACAACTTCCAGAACCTTGACGACATGTTCGCTGCATTGGGCTACGGCTCCATCAGTGTCAGCAAGGTTTTCTCGCGCCTGCGTGACGACTACATCCGCAATATTTCCGAAGAGGAGCGCCGCGCGCTGGGTTACCGCGTAACGGCTGACGGCAACGTCGCTTACAGCCCGAACGAGCTTCCTATCGAGCTCGGCAAGGCTGACCAGACCCGTAATTCCAAGAGCTCGAAAACAAAGGCTCCCGAGACTTCCAAGCAGGTCGTCGATTACGATGTCGCAAAGATCAACGCGCTTAACACAGCAGATCCCCACCAGACTGTTGCTCCCGGCATGCCCAAGGGCAATGAGGCGCTCGCTGCGGCAGCTGCTGCAAAGCCTACCAGAGGCCAGCGTTCTGACGCTGCCAGACGCGCACAGAGCAATGATGCAGTCGTTGTTAACGGCCTCGAATCGATCGCTACGCACATCTCCAAGTGCTGCCACCCCGTCTATGGTGATGAGATCATCGGTTATGTAACCCAGGAAAAGGGCGTAGGCATTCACAAGGTCAACTGCAAGAATATCCTGAACATAATCAAGAACAGGGAGAATTCACAGAAGGATGAAGAGAAGTACCAGCGTCTTGTCGCCGTAAGGTGGCTCTCCAAGGCGAAGTTTAGCAGCTACGACGTTCAGCTCGTTGTCGTTGCCATGGACCGTAACGGTCTTCTCATCGACGTCCTCGACAAGATCTCCGAAGAGAAGATCAACATCGTCAAGCTCAATACCGTTGTTGACGGCCCTGAGGCCCGCATATTCGTTACGGTCAATGTCTCGGGCAGGGAGCAGCTCGACCGCACGTGTGACAGGATCTTGAGGGTTAAAGACGTCGTGGACGTCATTAGAAACTAAAAATCAGGCCACCTTCGAGGTGGCCTTTGTTTTATGTATCTCCGTAATATGTATCGTCGTCTGAATATCCGCCGACGTAGCTGATGTTGAAGATTATCATTGGGCGGCGGCCGGATTTGGAGTAGACGAAGTTCTTGATCTGCTCCCTGAAATTGCGCTTCTGCAGGAAGGCTTCGACGCTGCCGGCTTTGGTGCTGGCCTGCTTTAGGAGGTCGTCGACCTTGTCGGAGATCTGCTCGTAGAGAACATCAGAGTTCTCGGCGTCATCAAAGCAGCCTATTGAGTTGACGGCAGGGGAGCACGCGAGGTCGCCTGTCTCTTCGTCGACCGTGATAGCGATCGCGAGGCACCCATCTTCGCTCAAATGAATACGGTCTGTCAGCACTCTGTCATCGGCATCAACCGTGCCGGTGCCGTCGATGAGGACGGGTGCTGCGGGAACGTGATCAGCGATCTTTGCTTCGTCTGAGGTGAGCTCTAATACCGCGCCGTTTTCGAGGATGCAAATATTTTCCTCATTCATGCCGAGGCTCTCAGCCATTTCCTTGTGGAGGCAGAGCATGCGGTATTCACCGTGAACGGGGATAAAGAACTGCGGCTTTATGAGGGTGTGGAGCATCATGAGCTCGTCCCTGTAAGCGTGGCCTGAGACGTGAACGTCTGCAAGCGACTGGTAGATAACGTGCGCGCCCTTCTTGTAGAGCTCGTTGATGACTCTGTAGATAGGCTTCTCGTTGCCAGGGATAGGGTCAGCGGAAATGATTACCGTGTCGCCCTTTGTGATGTCAACGGAGCGGTGTGAGGAGTAAGCCATACGCGTAAGCGCGCTCATCGGCTCGGCCTGTGAACCGGTCGTCAGGACGACGATCTTGTTGTCAGGGTAATTGTCTATCGCGTCAATGTCGATCAACGTGTCGGGCTTGATGTCAATGTAGCCAAGCTGGTTTGCGATGTTGAAAACCTGGACCATCGAGCGGCCGGAGAGGCAGACGTGGCGTCCGTATTTCTCGGCTGCAGTAATGATCTGCTGCATGCGGTGAACGTGCGATGAGAAGGTGGCAACGATTATTCGGCCTTCAGCTTTACGGAACAGCGATGAGAACGCTTCGCCGACATGCTTTTCGGAGGGCGAGAAGCCGTCGATCTCGACGTTTGTGGATTCGCACATGAACATGAGGACGCCTTCTTTGCCGAGCTCGCCTAAGCGCTGGAGATTGATGGTCTTGCCGTTGATCGGCGTGTAGTCGATCTTGAAGTCGCCCGAGTGAACGATCCTGCCGACAGGTGTGTTGATGCAGAGCGCGTAAGAATCGGCGATCGAGTGGTTTACTCTGATGAATTCGACAGAGAATGAATTGCCGAATCGGATGATGTCGCCGTTCTTGCAAGTCGAGAGTTTAATGCCCTCGAAAGGCACGTTCTTGTCCTGAAGCTTAAGCTTGATGAGCTCTATTGCCATTGTGCCGCCGAAAACAGGGCACTTGAATTCTCTGAGGAAATAGGGGAGTGCGCCGATGTGGTCTTCGTGACCGTGGGTGATGACGATGCCCCTGAGTTTTTCGTGATTTCTTCTGATGTATGTGAAATCAGGGATGACGCAGTCAACGCCGGGCATGTTCTCTTCGGGGAAGCTCATGCCGCAGTCGACGATGATGATGTCGTTGTTGTATTCAAAGGCGGTCATGTTCTTGCCGATCTCGCCGATACCGCCCAACGGAATGATCTTTACGGGGTTTGTGTTCTTGTACTTGGGGTCTTTGTAGCTGTGTCTTTTCGAATTACTGCTCATAAATGTTCCTTCTATAAAAATACAAATACTTTCCGCTGTTTCTTGTTCGCGAAAAGTATTTGGAGATAGCTTTCTTTATTTCTTCACGGTAACGTTGCGGTAGCAGGTCTTGTGATTGCCTGTCTCGCCGTCTTCAGCGTAGATATCGATAATATAGCCCTTTACGGCGCCGCCCTTGTCCTCAACTGTATAGTAGCCGTCGCCGCCCAACGGATCGTTCTCGATATAGATAACGGTTCCCTTAGGGAAAATGGACCAGTCTGCAGCAACCGTACGGCCTTCTGTGCAGGTCGTTCCGGATGCGGTGCTCTTGCTGTAAGTGCCGTCCTTCAGCTTCTGGGGGCCGTAGAAAGTGATCTTGCACTTTACGGACTCGCCGGAAGGTTTGGGTGCCGCTGTATTTGTAGCCTTAGGCTTGGGAGTGCTCGTTGCCTTCGGCTTTGTTGTGCTCGTTGCCTTAGGTGCCGAAGTATTTGTATTCTTTGCCTTCGGCTTGGGCGTAGGAGTATTTGTGTTCTTGGGCTTTGTCTCGCTTGTGAGGGACTTCTTTACGTAGTTGCCGTTATATGTCTTGTACCAGCCGTTGGAAGTAACGGCTACAACGTCGATCTCGTCGCCCTTGTATACGTTCTTTACCTTTGCGTAATCGGTACCGGGTCCCTTTCTGACGTTAATGGTAGTTGTCGCATATACCTTTAAAATAAGTTCGGACTCGGTGATCTCCTGCTTTGTTTCCTTTGTAGTAGCCTTAGTTGTTGCCTTGGTGGTTTCCTTTGTGGTTTCCTTGGTAGTCTCTTTCGAGGTTTCAGAAGTGGCCGAAGTATCGGTCGTAGATTCGGATGTCTCTGTGGAGCCTTCGGTTGTGGAAGCCTCGGTAGACTCTGCAACTGATGTATCGGTGGGCTCGGCAGAAGTATCGGAAGTATCTGTAGGATCAAGGTTGCCGTTATCCGTCGGGTCGTAACCTTCAGGGTAGGAAACAATAGTGATCGTTACTTCAGTCTCAATGGGCTGTGCCTGTACGGCGGTGTAGTCAATGGCGGAATCCACAGCAAAAGTAGCCGTTGCACAGAGCGATACAACTATGCAGCAGTTGACGGCCGAGATCATCTTGGCGCGTGTTATGTTATAGAATTCCTTAACTCCAACCAGTTTCAAAACTGAATATTCTCCTTGTTTTGCCACCATTACATGAGGGCATAATTACAACATTATTATATCATATCGATAAAGTTGGTCATCCCGAGGCAAAAAATGGGCATTTTTGAGGGATATTTTTCGCAAATCCTTAAAAACGCCTTTACCGCAAAAGTGATTTTGAGTAAAGCGTTTTTCGAAATTTGTCAATTGATTGTCACAACTATGCAAAGCAAGACATATTTGAAGCGTCTATAATCTAGACACCTGCAAGGGGAAAATGTTCGAGGGGGGGAGAGCAAATGTCGTTGGGACGTGTCCGCAAACCGGCCAGAAAAGCAAGCTACGGTACGACAGAGCACGATGTAGAAAAGAAACGTGCGAAGACCCTCTTGATATGCGCTCTGATCCTTATTATCTGCGGCATTCTCGATGTTATCTTCCTTGTCGGAATACTTGATCTTTAAGATATAACAGCTGTCTCTTTGGAGGCAGCTTTTTTATTTTCGGGCCCCCTCGAAAATAATGATAAGAACAAAGAAAACCCTTATTTGCCACTCCGGTTACAGATTTGGCCGTTTTTGTAACCATTTTTGTAACCAACATGCGCCGGTGACGAAAACGTACACGTTTTGGCCCGGAAATGTGTACAATTCTGTAACCGGAGCTGTCTTAATTGCAAAAACCACCCCTCTCGTATATACTTACACCCGTAATATTATTAATAATATAGGGAGCAGAATATGAGAGTTTCCGAACTTTTTTTGGCTACACAGAGAGAAATACCTGCAGATGCAGAGATTCCTTCACACAGACTGATGCTTAGGGCGGGCCTTATCCGCAAGATGGCATCCGGCGTTTATTCCTTCATGCCTATGGGCTACCGCACCTACAGAAAGGTTGAGGCAGTCATCAGGGAAGAGATGGACAAGGCAGGAGCTCAGGAGCTCATCATGCCGGCACTTCTTCCGGCTGAGGCATACCAGGGTTCAGGCAGATGGGAGAAGTTCGGCCCCGAGATGTTCAGACTTACTGACAGAGGCGGCAGATCTTTCTGCTTAGGCCCCACACACGAAGAGCCTTTTACCGAAGCTGTAAGAGATTCCATCAGATCTTATAAGCAGCTCCCTGTAACTCTTTATCAGATCCAGCACAAGTACAGAGACGAGAAGCGCCCGAGATTCGGCGTTATCCGTGCGCGTGAGTTCGTCATGAAGGATGCTTATTCTTTCGACGTTGACGAGGCTGGATTAGATATTTCCTACAACAAGATGTATGACGCATACAGAGCCATTTTCGACAGGCTCGGCCTTGATTACACGATCGTTGACGCTGACTCAGGCGCAATGGGCGGTTCCGGTTCACAGGAGTTCATGGTCAAGAGCGAAGTCGGCGAAGACGCTATCTGCTTCTGCGACGAGTGCGGCTATGCTGCAAACGAGGAAAAGGCCGGCTGGACAAGAGGCGCAGCTGATACGGCTGAGGAACTCGCAATCGAGAAGATCCACACACCTGACGTTAAGACTATTGAAGAGCTCTGTGGTTTCATGAACTGCGGACCTGACGCTTTTGTTAAGACGATCCTCTATAACATTGACGGCAAGTTCGTTGCTGCTATGTGCAGGGGCGATCGTGATATCAACGAGACAAAGCTCGGCAACCTCTACGATGCAACGGAGATGGAACTCGCAGCATTCGCTGATGTCGAGATGATCACAGGCGCGAAGGTAGGTTTCGCAGGCCCTGTAGGACTTAAGCAGAAGATAGACATCGTTGTTGACCCTGAAGTTACAGGCATGAAGAACTTCGTAGTCGGCGCTTGCGAATCTGACTACCACTTCAAGAACGTTAATATCGGCAGAGATTTCGAAGCTGATAAGGTCGCTGACATCACAAATGCCAAGCCCGGCGATATCTGCCCCAAGTGCGGCAAGGGCAAGCTCGGAATGGCTCGTGGCGTTGAGGTCGGACACATCTTCAAGCTCGGCACAAAGTATTCTGATGCATTGGGCTGCATCTATCTTGATAACAACGGCAAGGAACACAGCATGGTAATGGGATGCTACGGCATCGGCGTTTCGAGAGTTCTCGCTGCAATCATCGAGCAGTATCACGATGACGACGGAATCATCTGGCCTTCGATCGTTGCTCCTTACAAGATCATCGTTGTTCCCACTAAGGCTAACGACGAAGAGCTCATGAGCGTTGCAAACAAGATCTATGACGATCTTACAGCAGCAGGCTGTGAAGTTCTTATCGACGATCGAAATGAGCGTCCGGGCGTTAAGTTCAAGGACGCTGACCTCCTCGGCATTCCGCTCCGTATTACTGTCGGAAGAAGAGCCGGCGAGGGCATCGTTGAAGTTAAGAGAAGAGATTCGGCTGATACATCAGAGATCACGGTTGACGAAGCAATCAAACTCGCAAAGGAGATCTGATCATGATCTCCAGGGTAATCATATCCTTAGTGCTCTGCACTGCAATTACCCTTGGATCTTTTCCCGTAGCGGGAAAGCAGGAGACATTTGCGCCTGCATCATTTGATTCTTACGAGATCACACTGGTTGACGGTGGAACAATGACAATGCGTCTGCTTAGCGGGCGCATTGTTTTTGATTCGGGCAAAAACCAAAAATACTATGTCACCCTCTCGCAGGCAAAGAATAAGAGGAGCGTAAAGACATTCACCGTCAGCGGCGAGAACTTCGATGTCGATGTCGCAAACCTGATGGAAGAAGACACCCTCTATAACGTAACCATTGCTTACGAAGCTTACGGCATGAATGTCGATAACGGTGACAACCTGATCTTCAAGCGCGGAAACAATATCTTTTTCTGGAAGTCAGCAAATTACGAATATAACCAGGAAACATGCAAAGAACTCTGGACTGACGAGCAGTCTTTGAAGGAGTGCTTGGAGCCCCAGAACGATATCGAATGCGACGATCCGGTCCTGATCGGTTATTCAAACCGCATATGTGAAGGCGCAGCAGATGACTGGGAGAAGGTCTTCCGCATCTATAAGTTCATCTCGAGCGAGATGGCTTACGACAAGAAGGCCGCAGAGAAGTATTCCGCGGGCTTTCAGGACAGTGCCGTGGATGTTATAAGGAGCGGCAGGTCCATATGCGAAGGCTTTTCGAATGCTTTTGCGGCGCTCTGCAGGGCACAGGGAATACCGGCAGTAGTCGAGTTCGGAATTGGTTTCTCGGAGTATAAGGAAATGACGACGAGGGTTCCCACGGCTGCCGATTACGCAGATCACGCGTGGGCAGCAGTCTTCCTTGGCGGCAAGTGGCTGTTTGTCGATCCCACATACGATATGTCGAGATATTACTATGGCCAGAACGACATAAGGGTTTACGACGAGTCTACGAAATTCTATCTGCTGTCGCTCGAAGCTTTTTCGAACGATCACAGGATATACGATGCGGACACGAGGCATGGTGTTCCGGCGGCAGGATACTGCGGCAACGGCACGAAGGACGCCCAGTTCGAGATCACAAGAGACGGTGTCTGCCATATTTGGGGATATGGCGAGCTCAAGATGCCGGCAGGCGTAACCGGATTCAGCAAGGTGGTTTTCGAAGAAGGCAGCAATATCACGGGCCTCGCGAAAAACTGCTTCCGCGATAACGATCTCCTGACGACGGTCGTGCTTCCTGACACGGTGACTTATATTGGCGATTATGCTTTCGCGACGTGTGAAGACCTGCAGTATGTTTATATTCCTTCCCATGTGGAAACCATAGGAGACAGGGCATTCTACGGGTGCGACGAACTCTGTTATGTCAGCGTGCCCGAGAACTGCAAGAGCATTGGTGCAGAGGCTTTCGAAGCGTGCCCGAGACTATATGTCGTTGTTTCACAGTTTAAGAAGACTTTCTCAAAAGACTATAAAACACAGCCGATGCACATCGAATACAGGACCTGATCAGGCATCAGGGTTAGGGAGAGATTTATGGCTTATATTGAATTCAGAGATGTAAAGAAGGTCTACAAGACCGGCTCGGTAAATGTTACCGCGCTTGACGGATGCGACTTTTATATCGAAAAGGGCGAGCTCTGCGTCATAGTCGGCCAGTCCGGCGCCGGCAAGACCACGCTCCTTAATATCCTTGGCGGAATGGACAGACTCACATCAGGCGAAGTCTTCCTGGACGGCAACGAGATCTCCAAGCTCAATTCCAACGAGCTCGCTTTGTTCAGAAGACAGAACGTCGGCTTCGTTTTCCAGTTTTATAACCTCATTCCGAATCTCACGGCATATGAGAATGTCGAGATGGCAGCGCAGCTCGTAAAAGACCCCATCAGCTGCGATCTGCTCATGAATGAAGTAGGCCTGGCTGAACGTAAGAACAATTTCCCGGCGCAGCTCTCAGGCGGCGAGCAGCAGAGAGTCGCGATAGCAAGAGCTATTGCCAAGAACCCGAAGCTCCTTTTGTGCGACGAGCCGACGGGCGCTCTCGACTATCAGACGGGTAAAGCCATCTTAAAGCTTCTACAGTCCCTCAGCACAGAGAAGGGCATGACTGTAGTAATAATCACACACAACTCCGCGATTACGGCAATGGCAGACAGAGTTATCAAGGTCAAGAACGGCAAGATCACGAGCAACATAATTAACGAGAATCCGGTTAACGTAGACACGATCGAATGGTAATGAAGCCTTACGCGAAAACGATCTTAAGATCGATCAGAATGACGCTTCCCAGATTTATCGCGATTTTCGCGATAATCGCATTGGGCGTGGGCTTTTTCGCCGGCCTCAAAGTAACCACACCGTCATTCGTCCATACGGCTGACGTCTATACAAAAGACTATGCGATGTTCGACTTCAAATTCTTATCGACGATAGGTTTCGAAGAAGAGGACATCGATGAGATCGCCAAGCGCACGAACTGCGTCGTTGAAGGCTCTTACACGGCTGACTGCGCAGCGTTCCTGGGAGATTCCGTAAGTGCCGATACCGTGCGCTTCCTTTCGATCACCAAAAACGTAAATAAGCTCAAGCTCGAAGCCGGCAGGATGCCTGAGAAGCCTGACGAGATAGTCATTGACGGCTACAGGGTCTCATCTGCCCATATCGGCGAGAAGCTTGTCATCGCCGACGAGACCAGCGAGAGCGCCCGCGAAATGTTCAAGTACAAAGAGTATACGGTCGTCGGAACCGCCAGAACTCCTGTTTACATGAACTTCCAGCGCGGTACTTCTGACGAAGGCTCCGGCAGCATTCTGTACTACGTCTGTGCGCTTCCTGAAGCATTTGATTCCGAGTACTACACAGAAGCTTATCTGTATGCGGACACAGGCCTTTATATCTACTCCGATGAGTATAAGGACTGGGCCAAGACTGCTGAAGACCAATATGGAAAAGTCGTTGAAGACGTTATCAACAAGAGATTTGAAAAGCTTCTCAAAGACGAGTACCAGAAGCTCTACGACGGTTTCGACGAATTCAACGAAGAGATAAGCGACGCATGGGATGAGATCGAGGACGGCCAGAAAGAACTGGACGATGCAAAAAAGAAGCTCGAAGACGGCCAGAAAGAGATAAACGATAACAGAAAAAAGCTTGCCGATGCCAAGAAGACTTTGGACAATTCCTCGAAAAAACTGAAGGACGCGAACAAGGAACTTACTTCTGCAAAGGTAATGCTCAATGCCGGCAAATCCCAGCTCGACAAGGCTAAGAAACAGCTTGACGGCTACAAGTCACAGTTAGACGGCTACCAGAAAGAAATAAACGACGGCCGTGAGAAGTTAAGTGATGCGAGGACCCAGACTGCTGAAGGAATAAAGGAACTGAAGAAAAATATTCCCATACTGGAATCTTCGATAGCTTCAGTCGGGGCGGGGATCACAAATCTCCAGGCGCAGCTCGATCAGGCGACTGACCCTGATGAGATCGAGGAATTGAAGGCAAAGATCGAGACCCAGAAAAACACGAAGGCTGATCTGGAATCCAAGCTTGCTGCTGCAAAACAAAAGCTCACCGAACTGGAAACATTGGAAGCAGGCTTCGACGGCCAGGAAGAGCAGCTCAATGCTAAGCAGGAAGAGTTAAATCAACAGTATGCTGCTTATAACGACAGCTACTCCCAATATGTGACGGAGAAGACCAAGTACGACAAGAGCCTCGAACAGTACAACAAGGGCAAGGCTGAGTATGATGAAGGCTTAAAGAAATACAACGACGGACTTAAAAAGTATAAGGACGGCGTGAAGAAATTAGACGACGCCCAGAAGGAAGTCGATGACGGCTGGAAAGAATACAATGACGGCGTCCTCGAGCTCTGGAACGGATATTCAGAATTCGCTTATGCAGCAGACACTACATTCAGGGCGGAACTCGTCTATGGTTACATCCTGCTCGATTCTGTTGATGCGCCTGACACTTATGCACTTGGCCGTGACAAGAACACAGGTTATGTCTGCTTTGATAACGACTCCAAGATCGTTGACGGTATCGCCGCGGTTTTCCCGATCTTCTTTTTCGCGATCGCGGCGCTCGTATGCTCCACAACAATGAGCCGAATGGTAAGCGACGAGCGAGGCATCATCGGCACTATGAGGGCCCTTGGTTTCTCTGACACTGCGATCGTAATGAAATACGCAATTTACGCGGGCTCGGCTTCCGTGCTCGGAGGCGTGCTCGGATTCTTGGGCGGCACCAAACTCTTCCCGGCTGTCATCTGGGAAGTCTATGCGATGATGTACGGCTTTACGACTCTCGAATTCTCGACGAGCATCCCGCTCTTCATCCTGTCTCTCGGCGTCGCGCTCATCTGCACGGTCGGCGTATCAGTCGTAACCGCAATGTCCGCGCTGACCGGCATGCCCGCTGAACTCATAAGACCCAAAGCACCGCTCCCGGGCAAGCGCATTTTATTAGAGCGTATCGGCTTTATCTGGACCAGGATGAAGTTCCTCCACAAAGTTTCGGCGCGTAACGTATTCCGCTTCAAAAAGAGAATGTGGATGATGATCGTCGGCATCGCAGGCTGCACGGCGCTCCTCCTTACCGCTTTCGGCCTCTACGACTCGATCTGCAACGTCGTAAACATCCAGTACGACGACATCATGAAATACGACCTCCAGGTCATGTTTGACGACAAGTACAGGCAGTATGAGATCGAAGACGCTGCCAAGGCCGCTCTTTCGCATTCCGGCATCAACTACGAATACGTTATCGTCAAAGACGACGTTGCCAAGAACAACGGCTCCGGCTATGTCCGCGATCTCGAAATGTTCATCTCCGACGACCCTAACACCTCGCTCATCTTCGGCCTCACCGATGTGAAGACAGGGGCGCCCCTGCCTTGGCCCGCCGACGGCGAAATAGCCGTATCCGGCAAGCTCGCAGAGAAGAACAACGTCAAGCCCGGCGACAGTGTAACATTGTTATATGGCGACGATGAGCACGAAGTAACGCTCAAAGTCGGCTCGGTCTTCACGAACTACACCTTCCACTATGTCATGATGACACCTGCCACATACAAGGAAGCTTTCGGCAAGCCTTACACGCCCGAGACGATCATCGTCAAGACAGAGACCAAGACTTCCGCCGATTCCTATAAGGTCGCTTCGTACCTCACGGACAATTACGACATCAAGACCTGGTCATCGACAAACGATTCCAGAGAGAGCTTCGCCAAGACGATGGAGCGCATGAACTACGTAATCGTCCTTGTCATCACATGCGCGGCCGCTCTCGCATTCATCGTGCTGTTTAACCTCAACAACATCAACATTACCGAGCGTATAAGAGAGATCGCCACTCTGAAAGTCATGGGCTTCAACAAGCGCGAGACCGGCGCCTATGTAACCCGCGAGAACGTTATATTGGTTCTGCTCGGCTTCATCGTCGGTATCCCGCTCGGTTTCCTGCTGCACCGCTACGTCATGGCGCAGATCGCGATGGACATGGTCACCTACCAGGTAAGGATCGTGCCCCTGAGCTATTTCTACTCGCTCGCGTTCGTACTGCTGTTCTCCACGATCGTAAATCTCATCATGCGCGCCAAGATTGAGAAGATCGACATGGCCGAGTCGCTGAAGAGCGCGGAGTAAAGCGGAGTTGTTTGACGCTGCGCAGGTGCTGACATACGAAAATGCTATTTTCTTGGTTTTCGTATGTAGGTTTGATAGCATTTGAAGCCATTTTTTCGAAAACCTACCTACGAAATAAGTGATTTCAGCGAGTTTCGTATGTAGGTCGCTTGTTTTTGGGTGCCTTTTTTGACAAAACCTACATACGAAAATGCTGTTTTTTCAAATTTCGTATGTCGGGCAGTTTTGATGGAATAGGAAGTACGGGTAAAAAGAGCTGCTTTTTGCACATTTACCTGCACACAACGAAACAGGCTGCCCCTCGTGGGACAGCCTGTAAAACCAAACATAATTAACAATTACTTTTCGGGTTCGCCGTTCATCCAGCTCTGGTGGTAATTCCTGCGGCGGTATTCCTCAGGTGTCAGGCCTGTGGACTTCTTGAAGACCTGGATGAAGTGAGACTGGGAGGAGAAACCCAGGTAGTTTGCGATCGTCAGTGAAGACTCGTCTAAGTGCCTTAGCATGTTGCAGGCGACGTTGATCTTCTGGTCTCTGATGTAGCGGCTTAATGTGATGCCCATCTCCTGCTTGAAGAGCTTGGAGAGGTAGCTGGAATTAAGCGAGAGGGAATCGGCGATGGATTCGACTGTGAGGTTCTCCTGGATGTGGGATCTGATGTAGTCGATCGCAACGACGATGTGGCGTGAAACGACGCGGTTCTTGGAAAGGTCGCTCATCTTGCGGCAGTAGGAGCGGAGCATGTCGTTCTGGACGTTGTAGACTTCGTCGACGGTGCTTGCAGCGTCGATGAGTTCGATGTAGATATCGCTTAAGTTATATGCGACGGAGATCTCGAGGCCGGCCTCGATGCAGAAACGGCTGACGAGGGCGGTGAGGATTACAGTGTGATATTTGACGTTCCTGAGCTTGTCCGGGCTTAAAACGCCGAGAGTCTGGGTGGAACCGATCGACTTAAGTGCTTCTTCGAGACGGTGCATGTTGCCGCTGGCTACTAATTCATAGAAACTGATCTCGTGGTTGTAAGCGACCTGGCGGTTGCCGGATTCGCCTTCGTCCATCAGTCTTTTTGCCAATTCTTTTTCGATATTCATAAGCCAAACCTCTTTTTAGACAAGTGAAAGCGTTTTTGTTGTAATTCTTGTAAAAATTTTATATTTCTTTTCAAAAAGTGTAAAGCACGTTTGAGAAAATGGCAATCGGCAAAAATATTACAAATAAAGCGGATAGGGGGCTTTGAGCGCAAAATCTTATTGAGTTATTGCGCGAAAAGTAATAAAATTTTTAAGATAGCAAAAGTGGAGGTATGTGCATTTATGACTGATGAACTTAAAGACATTATATATGCCGATTTGTTCAGATACACCGGTAATGCACGTCGCTACAAGAATATCTATGCATGCTATCTCGAAGAGAGAAGATCTTCTCCGGAGTTCAGCTACATAAGCGTTATGAGGCGTACCCGTTATTATGCCGACCAGGTCAAGAAGTACGACGGCATAAGGAAGAAGATCTATCAGCTTAAGTTCGGAGTCAGCAATTACAGACTCGACAGGCTGAGCCGTAAGTATCATTTCCAGATCCCTTATGACACGGATATCGGCAAGGGCTTCTATCTTGCCCATTTCGGCCGTGTCATCATTCACCCGAAGAGCGTTATCGGACATAACGTTAACGTATCGACAGGTGTTGTTATCGGTACCCAGTTCAGAGGTAAGAGGAAGGGTTCTCCTCATATCGGTAACTATGTGTGGATCGGTGCAAATGCAGTGATCGTCGGTAATATCAGGATCGGCAACAACGTCCTTATCGCGCCCGGCGCATATGTAAATTTCGACGTTCCGGACGGTTCTATCGTAATCGGTAACCCCGGCCTCATAAGAAGATCACCCGGCGCTACGCTCAACTATATCAACAATACGATCCTCTTCGACGAATATAATGTTCGTTCGGACGGAGTCAAGCAGTGGTAAATCCTTCATTTTACGTAAACAACAGAGAACGCTTTGCCGCCGCGCTGCCGGATCGCACCGCGGCTTTACTTTTCTCAGGCGAAGAAAAGCAGATGTCTCTGGATTCTGATTACAGGTTTTTCGCGGACCGCAACTTTTTCTATCTGACAGGATTAGAGCGCCCGGGCTTTGTCCTCGTGATCGAAAAGTTCGATGGCAAAGTAACATCCAGGGTCTATGCCCCCGCGCACGATTCCAAGAAGGAGCGCTGGCACGGCAAACGCATGGATTTCGCTGATATCGCTGCCATTGCAGGACTTGATGCAGAAGATGTTCTCGATCTGGAGAAGTACGAGGAGAAAGAGTACGAGCTGATCAGGAACACTGACATCAACATCTATCTTGATGCTTCGACTGTTATGTCCAAATCCAAGGAACTTAGGAAGCAGATCGAAAAGGACGGCCGTAAGGCATCTGACCTCTCAGAGATCACCACGCCTCTGCGCATGATAAAATCGCAGCACGAGATCGATTCCATTAAGGAAGCTGCAAGGATCACCGAAGAAGCCATAGCAGAGATGAAAAAGCTCATAAAACCGGGCGTTTCCGAGTATGAGCTTTACTTGAAACTGGAATATGAGATGGCCAGAAGGAGTTCTATGAGCTTTGCTTTTGAGACAATAGTCTCATGCGGCAGGAATGCTTTCTATCTTCACCATTCGGATCCCGAGAGAGACGGTGACGGAATAGCGAAGGAAGGCTCGATAATCCAGATCGACTGCGGTGCCAGAATGAACGGGTGCTGCGCAGACATCTCGAGAGTATTCTTCGTCGGAAAACCTGAAGGTGAGAACGACAAGAGGATCCTGCTTTTGGGACTGATTCAGGAATTAAGAAAAGCGGCTTTTGGCTTTATAGCGCCCGAAAAAACTTTCGCAGGGCTTAATTCACAAATGTATGACATAACCGGCAAATGGCTTGCAGGACAAGGCCTAATACCCGATAATTTTACAGATGAGGATGTAAAATGCTACTACTGGCACAACACATCCCATTATCTCGGAATGGACGTTCACGACGTCGGTCCGAGGGACAAGGAATTTGAGGCGGGTAATTGTCTTGCCGTAGAGCCGGGTGTTTATATCCCTGAATGGGACATCGGCTTCAGGATCGAAGATGATTGCCTTGTAACAGAAAATGGCTGTCAGCTCCTGAGCTCCGGGTGTGACAGCCCGGAGGGCATAATTGTCGGATAACGGATCTGGTGTTACCGCTGTTCTCGTTGCGGTTCTCATAGTACTCGTATTGATCCTCGTAGGGGGAGTACTTTTTGTGCTGTTCCTGTCATTCACCGACAAAGTCTTCAAGAAGCTTTTCACGAGACCGAAGCCGCTTCCGCAGGTCGACAGATCGCCTAAGAAGATCGACAGAAGCACGATAATAGGACGCGGCAAGAACTGGTTCTATACATTCCATAACGAGTGGCTCGGCGTAAGGACAACGACCTTTGACGGATGCCGTCTCTCAGGCTATTACAGGCCTTCGTCAGACAGGACATGCCGCAACATGGTTATCCTGGTCCACGGCTACGACGAATCTCCCGCAGAGATGGCCGCATATGCGCGGTTGATGATGCGCAAGGTCCAGTGCCACTGCATTATTACCCATATGAGAGCGCACGGCATGAGCGGCGGCAAGACCTTCACATGGGGTCTTATGGAGAGCGTCGATCTCGATAACTGGTTTACATTCACCAAGAGACGTTTGGGAAATAACTGCCGAATCTATCTGGTAGGCAGGGGAGCGGGCGCGACTGCGTGCCTTCTTGCTGCGCAGCAGAAGGGCTTTGACGAGTGCGTCTGCGGCATTATCGCCGATTCGCCGATGGCATCGCTTTCGGGCTTTCTGAGAGCCACGCTGCCCCAGAGCACAAACATCAATCCCGACTGGGTAATCGGCCAGATTAGAAGAACTGCACAGCACAAGTTCGGATTCGACATCAACCGCTGTGACTGCGCCGTACACGCGAGTTCGATCAAGGTTCCTGTCCTGATATTCCAGGGCGGAGAAGACGATATTACGCCGCCTTCAGGCTCGCGTGAGCTCTACGATAATCTGAGATCCAGGAAGAGAATGGTCATCGTCAACAACGCCAAGCACATGGAATGTTATGAGAAATCGCAGGCGATGTATGAGCGCGAAGTCCAGAAATTCATTGAGTCTTGTGTAGTGAGACTCGTAAAGATCGGTCGCCTCTAAGACACTTTTGTTTATTTTCCTTATATGAGAATCGCGAAAAAGGTGATATAACCTTCTAGTTTGTTCGCGAGGATTTATATGAACGCCAAGAAATTAAGAAAACAATCCATGACTGAAGGAAGTCTCTGGAATAAGATCCTGGGATTTGCTTTCCCTCTCGCAATGACGGGGATCCTTCAACAAGCTTTCAATGCGGCTGATATTGCAGTCGTAGGTAATTTCACGGGCGAAGCAGGCGAGGCGGCCATGGCTGCGGTAGGCGCGAACACTCCCATTATCAATTTCATAATCAACGGATTTCTCGGCATCTCTCTCGGTACCAACGTTGTGATCGCAAATGCGGTCGGAAGCAAGGACGAGAAGACTGTTCAAAAGGCAGTTCATACATCATTGATCGTTGCAATAATCGGGGGTCTCATTACAGCGATCCTTGCTGAGTTTCTGGCAGAGCCCCTCTTAAGGGCGCAGAACATTTCAGATGACGCAATCAGGATGGCGATCCTTTATTTCAGGATCTATGTCGGAGGTCTTCCCGTTATCCTTCTATACAACTTCGAAGCGGCCATTTTCAGAGGCATCGGCAACACGAGGATACCTTTTATAGCGCTCGTCATATCAGGACTTGTAAATGTCGGCATGAACATCTTTTTCGTGCTGTGTCTCCACAGAACGGTCGACGGTGTTGCAGCTGCCACGGTTATCGCAAACATGCTCAGCAGCATTATCCTGCTGCTCTTTTTGAGGAAGACCAAGACATCCGCGAAGTTCGATGAGAAGAAGCTGAAGATCGACTGGCAGACACTTAAGAAGATCCTTAAGATCGGCATCCCTGCGAGCCTTCAGTCCTGCGTGTTTTCATCAGCAAACATCATCATCCAGTCAGCGATCAACAGCTTGGGAACGCTCGTTGCCGCTGCGTCTTCGGCTGCATTTAATATCGAGATATTCTCATACTATGTACTCAACAGTTTCGGCCAGGCATGCACAACTTTCACGGGCCAGAATTACGGTGCAAAGAAGTTCGACAGATGTAAGAAATCACTTAAGCTCTGCCTCCTGGAAGGCATCGTAATAGAAGGCCTGATGGTCTCATTCCTGCTGTTCTTCGGCAGGGATCTGATCGCGATATTCAAGCCCGGCGATCCCGAACTTGTTGAGATCGGTTATATCCGTGTCATGTTCATCACGACAGCGCACCTGTTATCGCTCTTCTACGATGTTATGAGCGGATACATGAGAGGATACGGAATCTCGCTGTCTCCCGCGCTCGTTACGATGTGCTGCATCTGCGGCATCAGGATCATCTGGATATACACTGTTTTCGAGCACTTCAGATCGTTTACGAGCATCATGGCGGTATACCCTTTGAGCCTTGGCGTAAACGCTCTTGCGATCTTCATATTGCTGCTTATAAAGCGCCCTGCGAAAAAACTGGGCGGCAAGCTCTGATTTTTGGTGATTTTTATCATTGTAATCGGCCAATTCGTATAGTATATTTTTGGCGACAAACGGAAACCGGGGAGCTTTAAAAAGCTGAGAGGGATCAGACATCCGACCCGATGAACCTGACGGATAATGCCGGCGTAGGGAACCTTATATATCTTCATTTTGGCCTCCTGTAATTGGTGTGATCCCCAGGGATTAACAACCGTTTGACGGAGGTGTTTTTATGTCCAAACAATCTACTATGTCCTATCGTGAGAATATCTTAAGGATAGCCACGGGCGGCGTATGCCTCGCACTCGCGTTCGTGCTCTCACAGTTGAAGCTCTTTGAGATGCCTATGGGCGGAACAGTAACACCGGCATCAACATTGCCTATCATTGCTTATGGTGTTGCATTCGGACCTTTCTGGGGATTTATCATCGCATTCATCTTCAGTCTTCTGCAGCTCATCGGCGGCTGGCTCGTTACTCCTTTCCAGGTATTCCTCGATTACACTATCGGTTATACAGCTCTGGGATTTGCCGGTTTTGCAGCTCTTAAGCCTGATTCGAGATCGAAGATCTCCGGTGCGCTTAACAGATTCAGAGCTGCATCGATCCTTAAGATCCTTGTGTTCACGATCATCGCTTACGTTGTAAGATGGCTCGGCTCTGTTGCTTCAGGTGTCATCTTCTATGCTGAATATGCAGCTGACGCAGGCTATGACAACGCTCTCGTTTACTCCATGGTCTACAACGGTTCATTCCTCCTTGTTGACCTTGCGATCCTTTCTGTAGTACTTGTAGTTCTCTACATGGTTCTTCCTTCGAACAGAGACGATTCGACTGTTTCTTTCATCCAGAAGTTTACTGCCGAATTCATTGGTACGTTCGTACTCGTTTTCGTAGGATGCGGTACTGCAATGGCAGTAGGATGTGATACTGTAAACGGCGGCGGATATATCCTCACCGCATTTGCTTTCGGTCTCGTTATCGTTGCTATGGCATACTGCATCGGCAACGTTTCAGGCTGCCACATCAATCCTGCCGTATCTCTTGCGATGCTCATCTCCAAGAAGATGACAATCCAGGAATTCTGGGGCTATGTCGTATTCCAGATCCTCGGTGCTGTTTCAGGTGCAGGCCTTCTCCAGTATCTTTTCGAGCAGGCTCAAAAGATCGATATGACCGGCGTTTACGATGCGGAAAAGAAGGCTATGCTCTCATGGGGCCTCGGCGCCAACGGTCTTGCCGGCGTTAACAACAACTTTGTTGCAGGTCTCATAATCGAGCTCGTTCTCACATTCATCTTTGTTCTGACGATCCTCGGCGTTACTGACGCCAAGTTCAAGCATGGTTCATTCGGCGGCGTCGTTATCGGATTTGCTCTCGTTCTGGTACACATCTTAGGTATCAGCTTTACTGGCACATCTGTTAACCCTGCACGTTCCATCGGACCTGCGCTCTTTGCAGGCGGCGCAGCTCTTACAAGCCTCTGGGTATTCATCACAGGACCTATGGCTGGCGCAGCTCTTGCAGCTGTTGTTTATAAGGCACTTACAAAGGCAAAGGCTGAGAAGGCCGAATCTGCTGCCTCAGAAGACAAAGCTGAAGAGTAATACTAGTTTTTAAAGGTATCGAAAGATACCTCTGTTCACACCGATTTACCGGCCGTATCTCCCGAAGGATCCGGCCGGTAAGTTTTTGTCTCAAAAAATTGTTATAATTGGTTTGTGCAGTTGGGGACTATTTATGCGTTTGAGCACATTTTGAGGGGGTGTGAAAATGCGTATAACGATCAAGAGAACTATTGCTGTTATTTGCGCAGGCCTTTGCCAGTTTTCCATGGCCGGGTGCTTTTCTTCCCAATTATCGCCAACCCCAACACTGCCTGAAAGTTTAAGCGGGGAAATGGTCTCAGGATTTCTTAAAGACGTCTATTATGTACAGCCCTATGACGGTGATGTTCCGGATGGCATGGAAATTAAGTATGTTGTGGTTAAGGAAGTTTCCCGTGGCTGCGACAGAGATGATGACAAAGAGGAATATCAGTATGACTACGATAAAGCAGGCCGGCAGAATGTTCGGATAACGGTCTCAAAATCCTGCACTACCCAGAAAACTATCACTTTTAATGATGACGGAACTGTGGCGAAAAAGGAATTTAAAAAGCTGACCAAAGATTATGGGCATCATGGAATTGAATATGTGGCTGAGTATAAATACAACGAAAACAAACAGCTTATTTCCTATACCGTGACCGAAGGAGATCGTCCTGCTGTAACGTACAATTTCGAATACGAAAACGGACATCTGATAAGCGGTGATATTTTTGAGAATCACAGGGAGTATGAATATTGTACCTCTGGCCAGTATTATGATTATTTCGCGAAAGTCTGGGAAGGCTTCGATTATGACTATGTGGTAATTCCTGTTAAGCGCTTTTACGCTGATGACTCTTTCGAGCGGATAATTATGGAAGAAGACTATAACTCCGATTTGGTTCATTATGAGTATGACGGAGATGTGATGACAGGCTGGCACTATGTTGATAAAGGGGGATACACACATAAGTATGATGCCAAAGGTCATTTCCTGGGAAAAGATGATAAAGACGGCAACTGTATCGAAAAATGGGAATACAATGAATTCGGCGACGTGATCCTGCGTGAAGATTATGATAATGGGAAAGTCGTTGATAGATCAACTTCTACCTATGATTATGATGACAAAGGAAATATACTCTTGGAGACGACTGTATATGGCAGCCTTAATGGTAAAGAAGGAACACGTGTCTGGACGACAAAATACAATTACGATGAATACGGATTGTTGAAATCGAAAGTTAAAGAGATAGATGGAAAGTTCTGGGAAATGACGGTATATGCTTACAAGGCAATCGTCGTTCCGGCTGAAGGATAAATGCAGTTAATCTGCAATAATGCATATAACGGAATAAGGGAGAAAGAAAAATGAAAAAACATGTAAAGATCACAGCAGTTTTGATGGCGCTTGCGCTTATGTTTTCGCTCTGTTCGTGTACGGATAAGGGTTCGAAAAAATCATCCGGTGACTCCGGCAGGATCGTCAGTGATGATGATGACAAGGGCGCGACTGAAAAAACGACAGAAGATACTACAGAAGGAACAACTGAAGCAACCACAACGCAGAAAGGCGTATCGTTTTCTAACAGTACTTTAGGCTCTATCTGTCAGTTGACGAGCGATGCGATCGGCACGGATCTTACGACCGCCGAGAAGATGTTTAATGAATTCTTCGGCATTGAACTTGTTGACGGTACAGGCAATATCCTGACTGATGAGAGAGGCGGCATTGCAACAACAGTCCATGTTTATGTTCATATGCTGGTCAAGGATGATGTCAGATTTAACGGCATGCAGATCTGGACGGATAAGGAAGACGGTCACGTCAGAAGGATCGAACTGGTCTTGTGCAATACCAGCTATACAACAGTCGCGATAGAAGGAACACCTGAGTTCATGGAAGAGATAAAGACCCTGAATAAGAATATCAATGACGAACTTAAGAAGTCTCTGGGAGATCCTTATGAATCAGGTGATCTTGTTTGGGATGAGGATTCTCTTTATTCTGTATATAAGGTTTCTGACGGCTGTCTGGCTTACGTTGAGATCCGTGATTTCACCGAAGAAGGCGGCAACGGCCTGCTGAAAACGCAGCTGATCTTTGCGGACTGTAAAGAACTGGCATTTGACTGATATTTAATTCAGAAATGATATCCGTGTTAACAGACTGTGGTATCCTAATGGAACATAGGATGAAAGGATAATAGCAATGCCGGTAGTAAGAGTTTCAATGCTTGCAGGGAAGACTCCCGAATACAAGAAAACAGTTTTGGACTGCATCCACGACGGACTTGTGGATTCAATCGGAATCGAAGACTGGGACAGATTCCAGCGCGTGGAAGAATTCGCGAAAGAAGATTTCGAGAAGCCCGATTTCAAATCAGATGATTTCATGATAATCGAGATCAGCCTTTTTCCGGGCAGATCAAGAGAGCTTAAGGGTAAACTTATAGAGGCAATAGCCGGCAATCTGCAAACCAGGTTGTCGGTCGAGCCGTCTGATGTTTTTATTTTGATTACTGAGCCGCCGCTCGAAAACTGGGGCATCGGAGGAAAGCAAAGAGGATGAACGAAAAATATGTCGTACAGGGTGTAGCCTGTTTTATTGCAGTCCCTTTTTTCGCATGGATAATGTTCTCGATCTACGATTATCTGGCGCATGAGACCGGAAATCCCGCTAACTTCTATGTGAACGCAACCGCGATCATCGGATTCGCAGGCGTATTGTTCCTCGTCATTTACGGAATCGTAAACCTCGTTAAGGCTAAGAAACTTAAGAATACAAAGAACTCGAAAAAGAAATAATAGTCAGGTCCGGTATGGGAACTAGGTTATTCACAGTCTGCTTGGACATGCAGAGGATTTCCAAGCAGACTATTTGGAGTTTTCCAGGGCTTTGACACATAGTAATCCGGCTTTTGTTACGACATCTGTTCGGCTATGCCGAACAAAAATCGTAAAAAACAGGCCAAATCAAAGCTTTTGTTACGACATCTGTTCGGCTATGCCGAACAAAAGCCGAACAGATTCCACAACAAAAAAGTCCGGAAAAAGTCCGACCTGATCGGAACTTTTTCTGGACTTTATATTTCAACCGAATGAGACCTTACTCTCCGAAAACAGAATCGCAGTATCTTACTGTCGCCATTGCATCCTTTGCATAAGCGTCAGCGCCGATCTTGTCTGCATATTCAGGCGTCATGACAGCACCGCCGACAACGACCTTGGTGTCGGGCTTTTTCTCGCGCAAAAGCTTTATGGTCTCTTCCATAGAAGCAACTGTTGTTGTCATGAGAGCGGAAAGACCAACGACCTTAATGTTGTTTTCAATCGCACAATCAACTATGGTTTCCGGCGGAACGTCCTTGCCTAAGTCGAGCACGTCGTAGCCGTAATTCTCGAGCATTACCTTAACGATGTTCTTTCCGATGTCGTGGATGTCGCCTTTGACGGTGGCGAGGATCACCTGACCCTTAGTTGTTCTGGGCTTATCTGCCATCGCTTCCTTGACTACTGCGAATGCTGCCTTTGCTGCATCTGCGCTCATGAGAAGCTGGGGAAGGAAAACGGTTCCTTTCTCAAATCCTTTTCCGACTTTGTCGAGAGCAGGGATAAGATCTGCGTCGATTATCTCAAGTGAATCCCTGCCTGAAGCAAGTTCTTCTTTCATCGCTTCTGTGGCACGTCCTACAACGCCTCGCTCGATTGCTTCTGCGAGTGTTAATACTGCGTTAGATGCGGAAGAAGCAGCTTTCGATCCTGTGGAAGACTGGGCTGATCCTGCCACATAGTCCTTATACGCATTGATGTATTCTGCAAGATTAGGATCTAAGTTCATCAGCGCGTTAAATGACCTGTAGGAAGCCATCATGGGGCCGTTGCAGGGGTTGATGATAGCGCACGAAAGGCCGTTCTGCATTGCCATTGCGAGGAAATAAGAATTGACCAGTTCACGTGCGGGAAGTCCGAACGAGATGTTCGATACGCCGAGGATGGAATGGCCGTTAAATTCATCACGCACGCGCCTTACGGTATCGAGCGTTGCGATAGCGGAATTAGGGTCAGAAGATACGGTCATTGCGAGACCGTCGATTACGATATCTTTTCTCGGAATTCCGTATTTGTCTGCAGCTTCGTAGATGCGCTTGGCGATAGCTATACGGCCGTCTGAAGTCTCAGGAATGCCGCTCTCATCCAGAGGGAGAGCAACGAGCACGCCGCCGTATTTAGCGACAAGGGGCATTACTGCTTCGATATTTTCGACCTTGCCGTTTACGGAGTTGATCATTGGCTTGCCGTTATAGATCCTAAGGCCGCGCTCCAGTGCTTCGATATTTGTCGTGTCGAGCTGCAGCGGAAGGTTTGTAACAGACTGGATCTTTACTACGACTTCTTCCATCATGGAAGGCTCGTCGATCTCAGGAAGGCCGACATTGACGTCAAGGATGTGCGCGCCTGCTTCTTCCTGATTCAAGGCTTCAGTCAAGAGATAATCGATATTGTTGTCGCGGAGCGCCTGCTGGAGCTTTTTCTTACCGGTAGGGTTGATGCGCTCGCCGATGATGACGGGCTTTCTGCCGATCTTAACGCAGTCGGCAAAGCTCGTGACATATGTCTCGTTCTTTGTTGTCGGCGCGATGAAGGGAAGTGTCTTAACCGTGTTTATCATCTTGCTGATGTGCGCGGGAGTCGTGCCGCAGCAGCCGCCCATGACGTGCACGCCGAGCTTAGCGATCTGTTCCATTACTTCTGCAAACCCATCAGGGTCAACATCGTAAACAGTAACGCCGTTTTCGGTTCTGGGAAGTCCGGCGTTAGGGTTAACAACGATAGGAAGTGAGCAGCATTTTACGAGGCGCTCGGCGATAGGGAGCATCTGCTTAGGACCGAAACCGCAGTTGATGCCGATAGCGTCGACCTTAAGACCTTCTAACATTGCGACCGTACCTTCGACACTGCCGCCTGTAAGGAGCTTACCGGTCTCGTCGTAGACCATTGTGACGATTACGGGGAGGTTGCATACTTCGTGAGCTGCTACTACTGCTGCCTTGGCTTCATAAGAGTCGCTCATCGTCTCGATGACGACAACGTCTCCGCCTGCCTCATAGCCGGCCTTAATTATCTCTGCGAAAACATCGACTGCATCATTGAACTTCAGGTCGCCCATGGGCTCTAAAAGCTTTCCCGTAGGGCCTACATCGATCGCTACATAAGCGTCGTCTTCACGTCCTGCTTCTTTTCTGGCCTGCTGGCAGAGCTTAACGGCAGCGGTAACGATCTCTGTTACGTTATCAAACTTGAATCTGTTGGCACCGAAAGTGTTTGTATTTACGATATTTGAGCCTGCTTCGAAATAGCCTTTGTTAAGCGTTATTATGTCGTCAGGCCTGGTGAGGTTCCATGTTTCAGGGAGTTCGCCGCCCTTAAGGCCTAAGCCCTGCAGGATCGAACCGGTACCTCCGTCACAGAATAACCATTCTTTGCCAAGTCTGTCTCTTAAGCTCATTTGTTTAAGCCCTTTCTTTCGAATAATTGCAGGTATCTTTTTTATTGCATCCGGCGCAGCCGGAGCATGTTGTCTTAGCCTTATCTATGCCGATGCCGATTATAGCAGTAACTGATTTTGTAGGAACCATAAGGAGCGAATCGGTAAGCTCTACGCCGATCTGCTTAGATATATCAAGGAGTCTGAACCAGTCCTTCTGGTGGTCGAGCTTTAAGTCGCCGTAGCCCGGAGAGAATCTGGGGCGGAGGAAGAGACCCTGCGCTTCATAATCGGCCTTGATCTTGTCGTTCATGTCATCTAAGAAAGCTTCGATGGCCGCAGCGCCTGCCGCCTGATAGATCGCAGCATCTGCAGCGGATGTTATGGAAGCTCTTCTGACTAACATGTCGCACGCGGGTCCGATCGTTGCAGCGAGGAGAAGCGCTCCGCAGCAGCCTTTGATATTCCGTGCCAATGATTCTGATTCCAGATTGACTTCTTCTGTACCGTTATAGATCGTGATGACATTGCCGTTGATCCTTAACGGGTATTCCTTTGTGATTATGCGCGGATGAGACTGGGCACTGACATGGTCAATCGCTTTGTTGATACGCTCCTGCATATCGGGCGCGATCTCATTGATACCATGGTAACCCATGTATCTCTGGACTTCTTTTACGGGAATGTCAACACCAAGAGGCATCAGTCGATGATTCCTTTGAGGTTATAGAGAATGTCGGAAGCGACGTCAGGCTTGTTCATGGAATATACGTGAACGTGCGTGATGCCGTTTGCGATAAGGTCGATGATCTGCTCTGTAGCGTAAATGATTCCTGCCTGGCGCATGGCGACAGGATCGTCACCGAAACGGTCGACTATAGCCTTGAAACGCTCTGGAACGCTGGTTCCGGAGAGCTGGACTGATCTCGATAACTGCTTTGCGGTAGTGATCGGCATGATGCCCGGAACGATCGGAACGTTGATGCCTACATCCTTAACCCTGTAGAGGAAGTTATAGAAGATGTTGTTGTCGAAGAACATCTGTGTCGTAAGGAAGTCACAGCCTGCATCGACCTTCTCCTTAAGGAAGTGGATGTCTTCAGCTTTGTTGGCGGATTCAACGTGGCCTTCAGGGTAGCACGCGCCGCCGATGCAGATGTCTGAATCCAAAGATCTGATTTCTCTGACCAAGTCTGAAGCGTGCTCGAAATCGTGGCAGACGATGCCGTCCTTGGGGAGGTCTCCGCGAAGTGCCATTACGTTGTCGATATTGTTTTCGCGGATCTGATGGATCATGTTAGCTACGTGCTCTTTGGTGGAAGCTACGCAGGTTAAGTGCGGCATTACCGGAACGCCGTGAAGATTCTTGATGTCTGATGCGACTTCGACAGTGAGCTTGGAAGTAGAGCCTGCGGCACCGTAGGTTACGGACATGAATGAAGGGTTAAGTGCTGCGATGGCGCCTGCTGCCGTCTTTACTTCATTTAAGCCTGTCTCCTGCTTGGGAGGGAAGACCTCGAAAGAGATCGTGGGAGTCTTATCTGCAAGTATTTTGTTAATCTTCATAATAAAATTCCTTGTTTTCGCATAGATTTTAGATATAGAACAGTTGCCAATAAGTATACCTCAAAAGCGGGTCAAATATTATAATTTAGTCGAACAATAAGAAGCATTGGCGTCCGTGCCTTGTTTTTAGGAGGTTTTAAGAATGAAGAAGATTATTTCAGTTATTCTTGCAGCTGCAGCTACTCTGGCACTTGCAACAGGCTGTAATAACACTAATGTTACTGTTCCTTCAGTAACAGTTCCGTCAGAGATCGAATCACTCGTTTCCGAGGGAAAGGAACTTGTTGATGACTTAAATATCACGGTTCCCACTAAGGACCGCGCAGGCAATGACATTAAGATTCCGGAGAAGGTTGAGAAGATCGTTTCACTGGCACCTTCCACAACACAGTTCCTTATTGACTTAGGTCTTGGGGACAAGATCATCGCCATCGATACAAACTCTGCAACATATGCTGATAAGCTTAAGGCAGACATCCCGCAGTTCGACATGATGAACCCTGATAACGAAGCTATCGCAGCGCTCGCTCCTGATCTCGTTTTCACATCAGGCATGAGCTCTGTAGGCGGCACATCACCTTTCCAGTCTCTTGTTGACAGCGGCATCTGCGTAGCTGATATTCCTTCACCTTCTTCTCTCGAAGGCATTTGTGAAGACCTGGAATTCATCGGTGCATGCGTCGGCAAGGGTGCTGAGGCTCTCGCTTATTCAAAGGGCTTTACAGCTTTTATGTCAGGCATCGAGGAGATCGGCAAGAATATTCCTGCTGACCAGCAGAAGACAGTTCTCGTAATGATGAACGTTCCTTCCGCTGAGTATCCTACAATCTACACATTCGGCAAGGGCACATACATGAACGAGATGCTCGAAGCAATCGGCGCTAAGAATGTTTTCGGCGACAAGGAAGGATGGCTCTCCGTTTCCGTCGAGGAAGCAATCGCAGCTAATCCTGACGTTATCCTCATGGACTGCAACTGGATGCCTGATGCAGCAGACCAGGTAAAGGCTCTTAAGGGCTGGGAGAACGTAAATGCCATCAAGAACGGCGCAGTTTATGCCGTAAATGAGGACCTCTGCTCCCGTCCTAACCAGCATGTTTCCGAGGCAACTCTCGAGTGGGCAAAGCTCATCTATTCTGAGCAGTTCAGCAACTTTACAAAGAATTTCGACGACATCACAAACGAAATCCTTTCGAAGGTTCTCGGATAATTTTTGACGAGCAAGTATTATGACTAAGAAGGGCACAGGACTTAAGATAGCGTTATCAGCAGTCCTGTGCCTTTTTATATTGCTTCTCGCGATCAGACAGGGAAGCGTATATATCTCGCTCAAAGACCTCTTTGGAATAATCGGAGGCCACATCTCAGGCAAGGGAACGCCTTCTGACATCGAGCCCATGATGGATTCGATTTTCTGGACCATCAGAATGCCCAGAGCCCTAATGGCATTTATGGTCGGCGGCGCGCTATCCATAAGCGGCGCGTGCATGCAGGCATTGCTGCAAAATCCTCTCGCATCTTCTTACACTTTGGGTGTTTCGTCCGGTGCTTCACTCGGTGCGGCACTGGTAATAATCCTGGAGATTTCCATTCCTGTGTTGGCAGGCTTCATGCTTCCTTTCGCAGGCTTTGTTTTTGGCCTTATAACGGTCTGCGGGGCACTTCTTCTGGCGTCCGCGATCGACAGGAGCGTATCTAACACGACAGTAGTCCTGATAGGTATGATCCTGTCGCTTTTCGTAAACGGCATAATGAACCTGTTATCCTCGCTCTATTCCGACAACTCAAAGCAGCTCCATCTCTGGATGATGGGCTCTTTTTCCGCAAGGAGCTGGACGCACTGCGCTATCATGCTGCCGGTATGTATCTTTGGTCTTGTCTGCCTTATGCTGATGTCCCGAAAACTGGACATCATGAGCTTCGGCGACCTTCAGGCCCAGGCTATGGGTGTTGATTCGACAAAGACGAAGATCGTTTCTATCCTTATCTGCGCATTGCTTACCGGTGTATCCGTAGCATTCACAGGCGTTATCGGATTTGTCGATCTCGCCGCGCCTCATGTTGTAAGAAGGATCTTCGGACCTTCGCATAAACTCGTTATCCCTATGTCATTCATCTACGGCGGCGCATTCATGGCTTTGTGTGATCTTATATCGCGAACACTTTTGTCGCCCCGCGAGATCCCTGTCGGCGCAGTAACAGCCCTCATTGGAGCTCCGTTCTTCGCATATGTTTTCTTCGCTTCAAGGAGGAAACACGCATGAATATTATCTGCAAAAACATGAGTGCCGGATACGGCAAAACGGAGATCCTGAAGGATATTAATCTCGAGATCAAACCCGGCGAAAAGGTCTTCGTCGGAGGCGCTAATGGCTCTGGTAAGACTACGCTTTTGCGCGTGCTTGCCGGCATAATTCCTTACTCGGGTGAGGTTCTTATCGACGGCAAAGAAGTCTCATCTATGAAGCGCAAAGATGTAGCAAAACTGATAGCGCTCATGCCTCAGACGAGTGATATTTATTTCCCGTACACAGTTAATGAGACAGTGCTTCTAGGAACATACGCATCAACCGGAAACTCTTTGTTTGGAAGTAATGCTAAGGCCGCACAGTTCGCGGTCAAGTGCATGGAAGACTGCGGAGTCTTGGAACTTAAAGATCGCCACCTCGATGAGCTCTCAGGCGGCCAGCTCCAGAGAGTTTTATTAGCCAGGACTTTTGCTCAAGGTTCACCGTTCCTTTTCCTTGACGAACCCGGCAACAATCTTGATATCAAATACAGGGCTGAACTCTGCGACAAACTTAATAGCTGGTCAGCAGGAAAGACCGGTGATATCGATAACACTTTGGTTGCTGTTTTCCACGACTTGGAGCAGGCGAAAAGATGCTGCACAAGGGCTGTCATGCTTAAAGACGGCCGCATTTTTTTCGACGGTGAAATAACTGATGCAATGAAGCCCGAGATGCTCATGAAGATCTATGATTTTGATGTAGCATCGTACTTCAAAGTGTAGTTTTCGATTAATTCTAAAACAACTGAATATAATGACGGATACCAGCTCTCCAAGATATCTATCGATAATCAGGATATAAGTTATGGTTATGACAAACAGGGAAGACTCACATCTGTTACAGACAGCAAGGGTACAACAAACTATACCTATGATGTTAATGGCAACAGAAAGAGTACAAAATATCCTAACGGAGTAATAACAACATACGAATATAACGATCAAAACATCCTGACCAAGCAGGAAAGCAAGGATAGTTCAGGTGTTGTTATTGCAAGTTATGAGTACAAGATTGGATTAAATGGCGAGAGACTTTCTTGTAAAGAACTCGGCAGAACCGTTGAGTATAAGTATGATGAGCTTAACAGGCTGATCGAGGAGAAGGTTACAAGAGGAACCGAAGTGTCTGTAACCACGTATACTTACGATGCGAACTCGAACCGTATTTCAATGTCAAAGGACGGAACGGTTACTACTTATGCTTATAACGAGCTCAATCAGATAAGAAGAGCCGGCAATATCAACTACACATGGGATAATGCCGGTAACCTCGTAAGTCAGACGACCTCAACGGGAGTATTGGTAGGTTCTTATACATACGATAGTCAGAATAGAATGATCTCTGCAAATGTAAGTACAAGTGCTGCATCTGTCATAGAGACATACGAATACGACTATCTCGGCAACAGAACGGCTAAGACCTCTAACGGAGTAACGACAGAATACACTACAGATCTGTCATCAGGATACTCTCAGGTTCTTAAAGCAAAGACCGGAACTAACGTTGTCTACTACACCAGAGGATTTGAGCTGATATCCAAACAGGAAGGATCTTCAGCCTCCTACTATCTCTACGACGGAGGATTATCTGTAAGAGCATTAACCAATGAGTCTGGCTCTGTAACCGATACACTTGTCTTCGATGCCTTCGGCAACGAGACAGCCAAGACAGGTTCAACGGATAACGCCTATGGTTTCCAGGGCGAAGAGAAGGATGAAACAGGCCTTTACTACCTGAGAGCCAGATACATGGATCCTGCCACAGGAACCTTTAC
>JAFYJX010000026.1 GCA_017537905.1 Clostridiales bacterium
GAGGTTACCGGGCGCGCGAAAAAAAGAAAGCCGGTAAGATCAGCTTTCTTCTTCCAAAACATTTTTACGCCGTTTCTCGACAATGGATTTGCCGAACCATTTCTTCTTGTACCAGTAGTACATGACGATAAGGCCTCTGATACATTCGTCCATGGCGGTTCCGACGAAGGTGCCTGCGACGCCCATGCCGCAGACAACGCCTACAAGATAACCCGTCGTAAGGCCCAGGCCCCAGTTACAGAGAAGCCCCATGATGAGCGGGAATATGTATGCACCGGCAGCTTTGAGGCTGCAGACGAAGGTCATGTTAAGGCATCTGCCGATCTCGATAAAGATATCAACGATCATGATCATCTGGCCCAGGGCAATGATGTTCTCGTTCTGCGTGAAGGCCTGCAGGGTAAATCTGCAGAGCAGAGCATTGATCGAGACCAGCGCGATCGTAATAGGCATGGATGTCTTAAGCGTTCTGAATACTCTTTTATAAGCGGCTTCCTCTTTGCCTGCGCCGACCAGGTGGCCTGTGATGATCTGTGTGGACATCGCACAGGCGTTCGAGAAGATACACGCGAAAGATATAAGTATGGTGCAGTAAGAACTCGCGAGGACAGAGTCATTTCCCATCGTATTTACGAATGAGAGGAGTGTTGTCTGATAGAGGTTATATGTGAGATTCTCGCCCGCGGTCGGAAGACCGATCTTTACCATCTTGCCAAGGAGCTTTCCTGGGAAAGGCTTCATGTAGCGGAGTGAGATCTTACCGATCTTCTTTGCGAAGAAGAATACGAAAACAGCGATAACGGCGATCGTTCTTGCCACAACCGTTGATATCGCAACGCCTGCAACGCCCATGTTCAGAGGTGCCAGGGGACCATAGAGGAACAGGTAGTTGCCGCCGATGTTAATGATGTTGATTGCAATGGTTACGTACATGCCGATCTTCGGGTAACCGTTGCACCTTAAGATCTGGAGCATTACGTTAAATACGGCCATCAGGAATCCGCCGCCTCCAACGATGTAGAGGTAGATCATCGCGTGCGGACGCATCTCATTGGAAATATGCAGAAAGTCCATGATAAGCGGATTTGCCGCGCAGAACGATGCGCTTAAGACAATACCGACAACGAGGTTTACAATGACTGCCAGAGTGTAGATCATGTTCATCTTGTCGTATCTCTTGGCGCCGAGATACTGCGCAACGACAACGCTCGTAGCGGTAGCGATGATGTTGAAGAGGATGTTCATCATGAACATGATCCTGTTGGCATTGCCGACGGCGCCTACGGCATATTCGTCGTAGTGACTGAGCATCAGCGTGTCGATATTATTGACTGTTACATTCAGGAACAGTTCGAGAAACATAGGGCCCGCCAATAACAGCAGCGGTGTCTTCTCGTCGATAACGACTGTGTTTCTCTTTCTGATAGCGCTTTCCATATATTCCCCCATTTAAGGCCTCATTAGCCGCGATTATGATACTACGCGTTGCGGGGTAAATATATTAAAATACAGTATATTTCTTGCGAAAAGATTATCTCTGGTGAGAGAGGAATTTTATATAAATGGAACAGACGGAATGGGAGAAACTAACTCCCGAGGAGAAGAAAAAGCAGCTCTATCTTAACCAGAAAGAGCTCCTGGATAACTTCTTAAAGCGCGGCGCGATCAGCCAGGCACAGTACAACAAGAGCCTGGGTGACCTGACAGAGAAGATGGGAATGAAAGGGATTTAAATGCCTGGTTTTGAAGGATTGGAAGGAACATTCGATACCGTCGTAAACAAGTATGAGAAGATGCGTCCGGGATACAGCCCGGAGCTCTATCAGATGATCTTCGGTTACGTTGATATCGGCGAAAATTCCAAAGCAGTCGAAGTCGGAAGCGGCAGCGGCCAGGCTACTTTGCCCGTGCTCGCGAAAGGCTGTGAGGTAGTAAGCGTAGAGTACGGTGAGAACTTCTCGAAGCTCCTTGCAGATAAGTTTAAGGACTACAAGTTTTCTGTTATAACGGGCAAGTTTGAAGACGTCGAACTGCCGTCAGACAGCTTCGATCTGGTGTTCTCCGCGACGGCTTTTCACTGGGTTCCGGAAGAGATCGGATATAAGAAAGTTTTCGATATTTTGAGAAGCGGCGGAGCTTTCGCGCGCTTTGCAAACAATCCGTTTACGGCCAAAAACGATCCTAAGCTCGCAGCGAAGATCGACTCTTACTATGAGGAATACTACAACCGTTTCCATAACAGGAAGAGCGCGCCGAAGATAGAGTTTAATGAAGAGCGCGCCATCGAGAGGGCCAATATCGCCGCCAAGTACGGCTTTACCGATATTAGGCATGCATTGTTCCACCGTGAGCGCGTCTTTACGGCTGCCGAATATTTAGAGCTGCTCGGCACTTATTCCGACCACATCGCGATCGAGGAGAAGCTCAGAAATGAGTTTTTCGGCAAGATCGAAGCTGCGATAAATGAGAGCGGCGGCACCATCACGATAAGCGACACGATGGATCTGGAGCTTGCAAGAAAAACATAAGATATAATAACTGTCAGGGACCCGTTTTTTAGTTTTTGTGAGTGAAAAGTAAATGAGCGGAATAAAGGCTGCTGATGCAAAAAACATAAAGTTTGTAGATAACAGAAAAGTCGGCGTATTTTTCTTTGTTATTGCTGCGGTCATTATCGGCATCAACGTGTTCCTAAGGCTGTACGATTCCAAAAAGAGCGCTGAGTACAAGCATGTTGACGGCATTGTGTCTTCCATTGATACCAAGCGTACCTACTATACCGGGAAATATCATTATGAAACGACCGTCTCGGTAAGATATTCACCTGAAGGATTAGGGATAAGTTATTTCGCATCCTATGGCGGCTTTACGAGTTCCTTCACCAAAGTGGGTGATATCTACAGAGTCTATTACGACGAATCATTACCTTCCAACGCCTACGTTGCAGAAAAAGACTGGCTCACCGGAGGATACGTTCATGCCGGCAGAGGCTATAATGTGCCGCTTGTCATAGTTGCATTCATCTTAGTGATCGGCTTCGCCTTTTTCGCGGACGGCGTTGAGATAGCAAAGAAAGGTATCGATCCGGCCACGAGGTTAGAAGTCGGTCCGAACGGAGAGCTTTACGATCCGAATCTCCACGAGCTGGCGAGAATGATGAGTGTCAAAAGACACTACAACAAGATCAGTATTGTTGTTGCCATTTCCGGATTTTTCTTCACCGTAGCCACAGCCTCGGCCATTGCATATATTATCCCGCCTGATCACGATATCAAACAGCTCGAGACTGCCGCGATCATGTTTATTCTCGGCAGCTTGATTGCTCCTCTTTACATCATCTTTATGCTTCGTGAGAGAAGGAGAAGGCGCAGGTTTATCGCGGGCTTTATGGCTGACGATGCGACTGCCGTATACAAGGACCGGAACAAGGCAGCGCAGATCCTGTGGAAGCACGTGAACCGGTACATGTACAGGGAACTGCCTTGGAGCAGATTCTCGTATGAATATTCGAAATACTGGCTCGAAAAGTATAAGGACAAGCTGGAACATTTGAAGGAAGGAAAAACTGAGATGCCGGAAAACATTGAACCCCCTAAAAAGATCAAACTCGGCGACATCGTGACAGTCACGGTGGACAGGCCACTTGGCAGTTACCATCCGGAACACAAGGATATGTACTATCCGGTCAATTACGGCTACGTCAAAGGAGTGCCGGCTCCCGACGGCGAAGACCAGGATGCTTACATTCTGGGCATCACAGAACCTGTGCAGGAGTTCACAGGTGAAGTTATCGGAATCGTTCACAGGGAAGACGACGAGGAGACCAAACTGATCGTCACCCGCGAGGGCATGCAGCCTAACCCGGAACAGGTAAGGAACTGGATCAACTTTACCGAGAAGTACTACAGATCCCATATTGTAATGAAACTATACAACACGGCTGTTGATGCTGAAGAAGTCTATAAACTCGGTTTTGAGATGAGGCATGACCGCACACGCTACTTCCTGTTTATGGACAGAACACCGTCCAAAGAGCAGATCATGGGCCTTCTGAATCTTCTTACCATAAAAGATCAATTGACTTTCTGGAATTACTATCACAGGTGCAGCCCTGATCCCGGTTCTTACATAACAGTACATGTCGTTGACGGCAAAGCGATGCTCCAAGAAAGCAATCACGGATGGAACAGCAGTTATAAACGGGTAGATATGGATGTGCTTGTAGAATTCATCATCCGCAACTGGAACAAATGCTATCACTTGAATATGGAATATTTGAATGCCATAGAGCTCAGCGATGCTTTCATTCTTGAAGAACAAGTGCGTAGAACATACGAAGAGGCTAAAGATGTCTTTGTGCCGGATTATACGCAGCCGCCGACGTTTGATTGAGATGCACTGTAAACGCCGGTCTGTAAAAGCCGGTCCATAAACGCTGGTCCATAAACGCCGGTTATTTTTCGTCTTTGAATATGCGGCCAAAATGTTGACCAAAAAGTTGACTTTTCGCAAAAGTCAGCTTTTTGGATAGCAAAATGTCCGCAAAATCAAAGACAAAAGTTGACTGTCATATTAAACAGGCTGCCACAAGGCAGCCCGTTTTGTTTTTACAGTTTGTATTTTGCGGCTATATCAGGATAGGATGCTTTCAAAAGCTGGTTCCATCTCTTAGCAACTTTTCCGACGTTGATGTACCAGCCGATGTAACCGGCGATGCCCATTAAGATCAGGGGTACCACAATGGCTGCGATCGTAACACCGATGCTGTCGATGTCAGCGATGAGGGCGCCGATCGTGAGTATAACGAAGATAACTGCCATTACGATGCAGAGGATCTTTACGTTCTTCATCTGTGCCTTCTTCTTCCCGGACAGTGCCTGGTGGCAGGCTGCGATATCATCTTCCTTAAGAAGCTTGCCCTGGAGCTTGCTTTCCAACTGAGCGCTGATCTCATAAACTGTAATCTCAACAATCTGCATGAGTATTACCCCCTGAATGAATTTGCATGTGCTAATAGACTATATTTAGACACGCCGCGCGTCATTTGACTAAAATGCCAAATTATAAAAAAAGCCTTATAACAAATCACCAAAACCATAGTGTATAATGCGTAGCCGTTAAAAAGCCTCAACGGTGAGGCATAGAGGTGTTTTGGTGAGAACTTTAAGAATTATCCGCAATTATTTCTTCTACAGCGGGATCGAAAAAGACGAATACAACGCTGTAAAGAAGGATGCATATGTCTCGAATTATGAGGTGTGGCGCATTCTGCATTTTGTAATGGTCGCGGCATTTGCATTTTTATACATTAGCTCGATCTTCAATGAGCTTTTGGAATCGAATAAATTATTCTATCTTATCGCGCTCGCTTATTCCGTGAGCGTGAGTCTGCTGTTCCTCGTGCTGAAGAAGGACTCGCTGGTGGCGCAGCTCCTGATCTATCTGTCGATCTCTCTGCTGTTTGTTTTCGCAGCACTTATCACACAGAACAAGCCGGAGATCCCTGCGACAACATTTATCGCATTCCTGCTCCTCTCGCCGATGTTCATGATAGACAAGCCGTTCTTCATGACTTTCGAGCTGGCCGCAGCATCAACAGTTTTCCTGGTCTGGATGTACAACGTAAAGCCTTACGAAGTCTGGGAAATGGATATGATCAACGTCATCATCTTCACGATCGTCGGAATAATACTCAACATCATCGCCAACTCGATCAGGATCAAGGAGTTCGTCTTAACGAGGAAGATCAACATCCAGAAGGACACGGACGAACTGACGGGCCTGATGAATAAGGGCGCGCTGACCAGGGAGATCCAGGCAGTGCTCGACAACGAGTCTTCCAACAAGGGAATCCTCTTCATGATGGATGTCGATCATTTCAAACAGATAAATGACACTTACGGCCACGATGTCGGCGACAACGTTATCGTCCAGCTCGGCCGCCTCCTTGGCAAGAAGTTTGTGAAGGACGAGATCGCCGGACGTTTCGGCGGCGATGAGTTCATCGTGTTCATCGAGAACACTGACGACGCGGAGACCGCGCGCACGATCGCAGAAGCAATTTCTACGGGCGCTTCAGAGAGCATCAAGTATCCTGAGCAGGAACGCGAAGTTTGCGTAAGTATCGGAATCGCCATTTACAACGGGCTCGAAAAGAATTACTCAGAGCTCTTCAAGAAAGCCGACATGGCACTGTACAGATCAAAGGCGGACAGCCAGGTTAAATACTGTTTCTACGAGTAATTGCCGCAGGGCCGTTTCCAGCATTCATGTTTGTTGCGAACTCATTGCGAATTTGAGGCTAAACGTGAGGGTATAGCCTCAAATTCAGCCTCAAATTTAGCAGCGTTGGTGAGATTTGAGGCTAAACGTGAGGGTATAGCCTCAAATTCAGCCTCAAATCAGAGCCGGTTTCACTCGTTGTATGAACCTTTCACAAATTCAAGCTTTCCCGTTGCAGCACACCCAAAGAAAAATTTTCAAGACAAAATGTCGTATATACTTGACATAATGTCAGGCGGGTTGTATTATGGCCTCATCAGAAGGAGGATAGACTCATGAAGAACAAGGCAATGATCGTTTCTATAATCACAACAGCTATTACCGTTATCAGCATCGCTATTCTGGCGCTGGTAAATGAGATCAAATACAATCCCGAAGTAACGTTTTTCGGAGGCTTGCTGTTCCTGCTCGTCGGATGCGAAGTAATCGGCGGCGCAGTGCTTCTTATCGTACTCAGTACCAAGATGGATGACAGGAAGCTCGACGAGAGGCAGCTTAAGGCACGTGGCCAGGTTGCAATCTACACATTGCTCGGAACCGTTATCACTGCACTCGGAATCGCAATGATATCCCAGATGTCAGAATTCTTCCCGCTTACAACACATGACAGCTGCATTATAATCGCATTCGCTGCGCTCTATACATTCCTTATCAGCGCAGACATCAATGACGCGTTCATCAGCTACAGGGAAAAGAGGACTCCGCTGACGATCATATATCTCGTCACAGGCGTTGTCTGCCTCGTGCTCTCAGGCGCTTTGCCGGTTACGCTGCCGTACGGTTTCAGCAATGAATTCAGCATCTCGACATTTGCGATCAGCGTTTTTGTACTGACACTCGGTGTCGAGATGATCATCAAGGGTGCTCTCGAAAAGAAGGAGGCAAAGGCTGATGAAGAATCTTAAGCTTAAGTCAGCGCGCGCCGCATTGGATCTGTCTCAGCAGGACTTAGCCGACAAAGTCGGCGTGTCCCGCCAGACGATCAATGCGATCGAGAAGGGCGACTATAACCCGACGATCAATCTCTGCATCGCAATATGCAGGGTGCTCGGAAAGACTTTGGACGAATTGTTCTGGGAAGAGGAACAATAAAGATAACAACGGATTGCGTCTGATTTCATATACCTATAAAATGCTTATATAAGTGTTTTGAATCCCTGTTATGCGAGGTGGTAATGATGTACAGAAAGATCCGTGAATGGTTTAGTATCAGACTTGCAAAGAATCCGGGGCAGATCGTTCTGCTCTCGATTCTTTTGTTTAATATCGCATTCTTCTTCCTGTCGGCATTCATCATCAGCAAGATGTCCTTAAGCGGGACTGAAGAACTGGGATTTCTGGAATCTGCTTTCTACACGATAAGCATGATCCTTGATGCAGGATGCATCTCATATGTCGTTGCGGATATTGGTCCGCAGAATGCCGCGATCGCGTTGGTCTGCCTGATAATCGTTCTTATCGGCATGATCTCTTTTACGGGCGCTGTTATCGGTTACATCACCAACTATATTTCGAGCTTCATCGAAGCATCAAATGCAGGCAATCACAAGCTCCTGATGTCAGATCATTTCGTTATCCTTAACTGGAATTCGAGAGCTCTCGAGATCGTAAATGACCTGCTCTACAGTGACAGCGCGAAGAAGGTCGTCGTCCTTGTGGGTTCCGGCAAAGCCGATATCGAGAAGCAGATAGACGAGAGACTTCACGAGACTGTTAAGCGTGAGAATAACAAGATCGAAGAAGACGCCAGCGGGAAGAGTTTTCTCGCGCGCAAGATTTACTGCGCTAAGCACAAGTTCAAAAACAACCTGACGATCGTTGTCAGGGAAGGCGACGTGTTCTCGTCAAAGCAGCTTTTCGACATATCGCTGCATCATGCATCTTCGATCGTTATTCTCGGTGAAGAGATAAATAATTCAGTCTGCAAATTCGCAGTCAACGAGAAGGCCGAGAAGTACGACAACGGCAATTCGCTGACCATAAAGACATTGATGCAGGTATCCGATATCACGTCCGCTTCCTATTCGGAGGACAATCAGAGGATCATCGTTGAGGTTACCGATGAATGGACATGGAATCTCGTTCAGAAGATCATCAGGAGCAAGCAGGTCGACGGCAAGTGCAATATCGTTCCCGTCAGGGTCAACCAGATCCTCGGCAAGATGATGGCGCAGTTCTCGCTGATGCCCGAGCTCAATTCCATCTACAACGAACTGCTCTCCAACAAGGGCGCTTCTTTCTATACTTCGCGCTGCGAAGAGAGCGACGAACTGACTTATATCGAGGGGTCTCTTAACACCAACCGCAATGTGATCCCGCTTACGGTCCAGTCCGAGAAGAACAAGAATTACTGCTATTACATGGCCCTGAATGAGAAGGATATCGAGAAGATAACTGCCGACAAATATTCGGGAATTCCCGTAAGGCTCAATAAGGATTTCTGGCTCGAGAAAAAGAAGATCATCATCTTGGGCCACAACAGCAAGTGCCACGAGATCATGGACGGCTTCGCTTCTTTCCTGAAGGAGTGGAGCTACAAGGATTCCGACGAACTGCTCTTAAGCATCGTAGTAATCGATGACGAGAAGAGCCTCGAAAAGATGAACTTCTACAAAGAATATCCTTTCGTAATAAAGACCGTTGCTGCCGAGCTATTTGAGAAAGATCTCATCTGCGATTCCATTAACGAATTCCTCGAAATGAACGACGAAGACGTAAGCGTCCTTATCCTTTCCGACGATCTCGTGCCGGATGATGAAGTCGATGCAGGCATGTTCGCGAACCTCGTTTACGTCCAGGATATCATCAGGGACAAGGTCGAGGCCGATCCTGATTTTGACGTCGGCAGCATCGACGTTATCGCGGAGATCAACGATCCTAAGCATCATGACGTCGTCAGCAGCTACAGCGTTAAGAACGTAGTCATCAGTAACAGGTTCATCAGTAAGATGATCACGCAGATCGGTGAAAAGGACGCGATCTTCGATTTCTATCAGGACATCCTGGAGTACGACGATGACACGACTGACGGTTACGACAGCAAGGAAATCTACGTTAAGAAGGCGAAGGATTTCTTCGCGGGACTCCCTGCAGAATGCACCGCAGATAAGCTCATAAGAGGCGTTTTCGACGCTTCATGTGATCCTGAATTACCGCTCGAAAAGCAGAACGTCTCGATCCTGTTAGGCGTTGTAAGGCCGGGCGGAGACATAACACTTTTCAGTGGCGACCAGAAATCTATTGATGTTAAAATAGGTGAGAAGGACAAAGTGATCGTTTTCTCGAATCACTAAAACTCATACCATCAGTAGAAAATAAATTATCCGATTAGTATTACCAGTCGGTTCAAACGCGTGCACTTTTAAGCTATCATTAATGCAACGACAGCTTAAAGGAGTGCCTGCGATATGGAACTGAAACTCGCTGAAAATATTAAGAGAATGAGAAAAGAGCGCCAGCTCACCCAGGAAGCATTGGCTAATGCACTGGGCGTTACCGTAGGCGCAGTCTATAAATGGGAAGCTGAACTCTCATCGCCTGAGATCCCGATGCTTGTAAGGATTGCCGATCTTTTCGACACATCGGTAGATACGCTCCTGGGATACGAGATGGCCGACAAGCGCAAGGGCTCTATTACCGAATGCATTTACGGCCTGCTTGCGAAAAAGGACCATTTAGCTTTGGAAGAAGCTGAGAAGGCACTCATCAGATATCCGAACGACTACAGCGTGATAGTGGCGGCGGCATACGCTTTCTCCGCGTTCGGCATGGAAGATAAGAACAATGACATGTTAAGAAGGTCGATCGCGCTTTTCGAGAAAGCATTATGCATCGTGCCGTTCGATGTCGATCCGCGTTACGGAAGGCTGTCGATAATCGGAAATATCGCGGTCATGTATTTCCTGATCGATGACAAAGAAAAGGCTCTCTCCATGATGGTCGAGAATAACGAGGCGGGCGTCTTCAGTTCAAAGATCGCGTGGCTCAACGCTATGAACGGTGATACCGGAGAAGACTGCTTAAACCAGCTTATCGCGAGCTTTTCGACACTTAATTTCGACCTTATCAATGTTGCCATGGGACTTCTTATCTACTATAAGAACAAGGGCGATCTGAATGGTGTCAAGACGATCTGCAGATGGTGCATCGAGTATTCGGAAAACATCAGGAAGACAAAGGATCCCTGCTTCTACGATAAGATCAACTGTGCGTGTCTTACTGCAGAAAGCTACGCATATTTTAAGGGCGGGGATAAGGAGAAAGCGAAGGCGCTGCTTAATGACGCGCATGAACTCGCAGTATTTTTCGACTCATCGGAAGAGAAGATCAAGGACATCATCAAGCTCTTTGACAGCCAGCAGGATGCAGGATTATTCAGCCTCCTGGGCGGGACAGGCATGGAGTCGGTCGAGTCTACGGTCAATCTGATAGGCGACAAGAAATTCACTTCGTTGTGGAATAGCATCAGAAAGTAGGAATCCAAATGAAATATAAAAACTTATATGTGGAACTGAAGTCTCAGTTCCATAGGGACAACCACGTCTTTTTTATCCTCTCGGCAGCAGGAGCACTCATGTCAGGTTTTCTGGGCATGACCGTCTCCTGGATCACCGGCGAGCTGATAGATACAGCATCGGGAAGCGGCAGATTTACCCTTAGAGAACTCCTGATTTTCAGTATTTGCAACGCTGTGTTTTTTCTGTTCGCATCCTATCTGACTTACTGTGCGAAGCCCAGATATATCAGGAAGGCCATGCGTAATTACAAGGAAACGCTGTTTGCAAAGCTTACCGCGAAGAACATCATGTCTTTCCGTTCAGAGAGCACGTCTACATACCTCTCCGCGCTGACCAACGACTGCACTTCGATCGAGACCAATTATCTCGACAAGGAATTCTGGTTCATCTATAGAGTTACGTCGTTCTTCACATCGCTTGCCATGATGTTATTCTATTCGCCGCTGCTCACGCTTATCGCAGTCGGCGTAACGTTCCTGCCCCTTCTCGTGTCGCTCGCATCCGGCAGGAAACTAAGCAGAGAAGAAGTCAAAGTATCCGACAGGAACAAGAGCTTTACCGCGACCGTAACTGACTGCCTTAACGGCTTTTCAGTAGTGAAGGCTTTCCGCGCCGAAACGCCTGTTTCTGGACTCTTCTCGGCTGAGAATAGCAGGCTCGAGAACTCGAAATGCAAGCGCACAAAGCTGCAGATATTTATAAATACATTAGCCCAGTTTTCCGGCATAACCGCTCAGGTTACTGTATTCTTTGCAGGCGCATATATGGCGCTCACTGGCAAAGGAATAACGGCCGGAACCGTAATGATCTTCGTAAACCTGATGAACTTCGTTGTGACTCCAGTTGCAGAGCTGCCGGGCCTTCTTGCTGCGCGCAAAGCATCGAGAGCGCTTATAGAAAAGGTCGCAAAATCTCTGGAAGAGAGTACTTCCGCAGGCGGCGATACCGAACTTGCTACGCTCGAAAAAGGCATCTCTGTTAATGACGTATCTTTCGCTTACGAAGAAGGAAAAGAAGTGCTTCACGATATCTCCGTAGAATTCGAAGCAGGCAAATCTTATGCGATCGTAGGCGCTTCGGGAAGCGGCAAATCGACGCTCCTGAATCTCATAATGTCAGGTTCATGCGGAGCAGAATACGGTGGCCGCATAATGTGGGATAATGTGGACCTTAAGGATGCATCTTCGGATTCATTTTTCGACCAGGTATCATCGATCGACCAGAATGTATTTGTCTTCAACTCGTCGATCAAAGACAACATCACGATGTTCAGAGACTTCCCCGAAGACGAAGTAAATGAAGCAATCAGGAGATCTAACTTAAGAGAACTCGTCGAAGAAAAAGGCAGTGACTACCTCTGCGGTGAGAGCGGCAAAGCATTATCAGGCGGCGAGAAACAGAGGATTTCGATCGCAAGGAGCCTTCTGAAGAAATCGTCCGTCTTAGTCGCCGACGAGATCACGGCTGCATTAGATCCGCAGACCGCGCACAAAGTGTTTGCCGATATCCTGGATCTCACGGGAATTACGAGGATCGTTGTCACACATTCGCTTGAAGAGAGCCTCATGCGCAGATACGACAGGATCCTTGTCATGAGAGACGGCAGGATCGAAGAGCAGGGGACATTCGACGAGCTGATGGCAATGAAGAAATATTTCCACGCGTTGTTTATGGTCGAGGTCTGACCGCAGGTTTTGTGGGACACAGATACTGTAGTAGAATTAAGCGTGGATAGAGTACAAAAACCGTTTTGAAAATTACAACTTTTTCCGCCAGAAAAGTTGTAAAAAATGTTGCAAAACGCGAAATGATGCAGTTCTACGCTTAACGATCAGGAGCACACAACATGGGATTCATAAGCAACATCGCGGGAACGATATCAGATTCGATCATTTCGGAACTTCAGGACCAGTATCTGGAGACGTTCAGGACTGATTCTCTGGGTCAGGATACTCTCGTTAAGCGTGCGACAAGAATGAATTCCAAGGGGTTCAATAAGGGCAGTAACGATATTATCTCCGCAGGTTCGAAGGTCATCGTTCCCGAAGGAACTTATGCCCTCATGATCAACAACGGCCAGATCGATGACTGTGTTGACACTCCCGGCCTCTACACATGGGATACTTCATCTTCCTCATCCGTTCTGTCGGGCGGAGTCAGGAGCGTTATAGGAGATGCTTTCGACAGATTCAGATTCGCGGGCGAAGTTACGAAAACGCAGAGGATCTACTATGTAAATGCGCTCGAGATAATGAACCAGACATGTAAGGAATACCTTAATGTGCCGTATCCCGATCCGGTTTACGGTAACCTGTATTTTAAGTTCAGGATAATGTTCTCGTTCAGGATCGTTGACCCCATCAAGTTCTTCAGGAAGACCGGCAAGGATACTTCCACAGTTGATTTCATGGGCACTGAATACAGCCCGAAAATGCCTTTCCTGGAAGTGCAGGACCATATGGAGGAAGCGCTTAATCTCTGCGCGACACGAGACAGGATCCCTTTCCCGAAGCTCCTTTCTGATAAGAGCAGGCTGAAGAATGCCGTCAATGAGGAAGTATCCCAATTGTGGCTTGAGAACCGCGGAATGGTCGTAGAATCTATAACTATTGTCGATCTGACACTCGATGAGAAATCCAGAAGTCGTGTCGAGCAGTTCGATTCTGCAAAGCTCTTTGCTGACGATCCGGGCGCTCTTGGTGCACTGGTCGCATTAGGATTAACAGAGGCCATGCAGTCCGCTGCATCTAATCCCGCAGGCGCTGCCTTAGGATTTGCAGGATTGGGAATGGCAGGCAATTTGGGAACAGTAAATATTGCTAATCCTGCCGTGAACAACAAGCCCGTAACAGGCCCTGAGACATGCCCGTTCTGCGGAACAGCGCTGCCTTCAGGCACGGCTACCGAACACTGTCCGGCATGCTATGCGGATATAAAATCGAATTTCCACAGTTAAGATTCGTATATCAAGAACTTAATGTTACGTTAATGTTCGGCTATCTTTCCGTTAAGGATGGGCGGGTATGATGTACCCATACCAAACGGGAGGATAATTTGGAATGAATGACACCATCTTGAAGATCGAGAATCTCTCGAAAGCATATGGCGCGAAAAAAGTGCTGGACAATGTGTCTTTCGAGATCAAGAAAGGAAGGATCTACGGCTTTATCGGCGAAAACGGAGCCGGGAAAACAACAGCGATCAGGGCCGTTACGGGTTTAAGCCCGATCGATCAGGGAACGATCGAACTGTTCGGACAGTCGGACAGCGCAGGCCTTATCGAGGCCAGAAAAAAGCTCGGATGCCTTGTGGAAAAGCCTATTTTAGAGCTTAACAAGACCGCGAGAGCCAACCTCATGAATTCGCAGCTTCTTTACGGAAATAACGACAAAGACAAGATCGATAAGGTCTTAAAGCGCGTAGGTTTGGGCGATGTAAAAAATAAGAAAGTGCGCGATTTCTCGCTCGGAATGAAGCAGAGACTGGGCATCGCGCAGTCTCTTATAAATAACCCTGAACTACTTATTCTTGATGAGCCTGTAAACGGTCTCGATCCGATGGGAATGGTGGATGTCAGAGAGCTCCTTATTTCTCTTTGCAGAGACGACGGTATCACTATTGTAGTCTCATCTCACATCTTAGCTGAGCTCTACCAGCTCGCGACGGATTATATTGTTATCTCACACGGCAGGATAATCTCGACATTCTCGAAGAACGATCTCGACAACCTCTGCACGACGCACATCGTTATGGATACGGAATGCAATGACACTGCGATCGAGATTCTCGCAGCTAACGGGATGAACGGTGTCGATAACGACGAAGGCACGATCATGATCTTCGATAACGTTGATACAAAGGAAGTTGCAAAGCTCATGCACGATCACAATGTGCTAGTAACGCACCTGGCAAAGCATGAGAGAACACTCGAAGAATACTATATTGAACTTTTGGGGAGGGGCGCATAATGGGTAATTTATTAAAGTGGGAGATGAAGCAGACTTTCTCCTCAAAATCATTCTGGATCATTGGCGCGTCTCTGGTTGCTTTTCCCGCATTGATGCTTTTGGCAATGCTCAAATTCGGAGGCGGCGGCACGGGATACGATGCCTTCCTCGAGAGCCTTAACAATTTCAATGCTTTCGTGATATTCCTGATCGGTGTTTTCACCGGCATTCATGTAACCAGTGCTTTTGAAGGACGTAAGATCCAGTCGGCAGTAATGGCAGGCAACAGCAGATTCAATATCCTTATGGCAAAGTTCATTTCGTTCTCTGCTGCAATCGCTGTTTACAGCATCGCATCGATCACAGTAAGCTCTGCAATCGGTTTCGGCACGCTTGGCGTAACAGGACTTGACGGAAGCTTCTTAAGAGTTATCGTCGCGAGGACCCTCGTATATACACTCGTTGAGATCGCTTATTCAGCAACATGCTTCTTCGCATCAATGCTCATCAAGCACTTGGGCGGCGCTATCGGATTGAATCTGGGAATCATGCTGATCTCCAATCTCGCAGCACAGATCCTCTTAAACTTCGAATGGGCTGTAAAGTTTGTTAAATTCACACCCGTAGGACAGACAATGTTTGTTCTCAATGATATCAGCAACAGCAATATCGTTGTGGCTCTGGGAACTTCAGTAGTAGCGATTGCAGCATTTATCGCTCTGTCTTATCTGAAATTCAGAAGAGAAGAACTTAAGTAACAATCGATTGTGAACATAAATGCAGAAGGCGGCAAGGATCATTCCTGCCGCCTTTTGTCATGTGTTCGCGAAAATTAAAACCGGGGGACGCAATCCTATTTCAGATCCTTTGCCCTGATCGTGTAGACCTTCGAATAGTCTGTGTCGATGCAGACATTGACCGTGAATTTATCAAGGTTATATACGCATGACCACTCGGTCATTCTCTTGTTCATTACCTTTTTGAGGATCTCCATTGCTTCAGCCTCTGTGGCAATGCAGTCTTTGCCAAGACATTCATCCATTGCAGGAAGTCTGTCGTCAGGAGAGCCTTCATCGAAGTGCTTGCCCGGTGCGACAACGCTGTTGGTGGCGCAGCACTTCTCTGTTACGACCATCTCATTTTCGAGCCATTCAACGACGACATATCTGCCCGTGCTGTCTGTTATGAACAGGTGGTATGTGGCATTAAGATCGGTCTGGATATCGTAAGATGCGAGGAAAGTAAGTGCCTCGTCAACTGAAGCGCAGTTATCGAGGATGCCTCTGATCGCGCAGAAGATAAGGAGATCGGGATTGCCATTGTCCTGGTGTGTCTCGTCGATATCGAGCTCTAAGATTCCTGCACCGACTCCCTTCTCGTTCATGCCGTCGACAATGATGTAAGGCGTGATGACCATGTATAGTTTTCCTAGAGGAGAATCGGGATCTACAGCGAAGGCCTTGCCGACGCCGAGAACAGCCAGATCGGCGACACCAATAGATTCATAGGCACCCTTTGGGTGTGAATGAACCAGCACCGCGTCAGTTTCCATATAGTCGAAATTTCTTCCGAACAGATGGTCGCCTTCAGGTGTGTTTGCAGCGAAAGCGGCGCAGCCGAATGCGAAGTTATCCTCGTTGATATCAACATTCAAACCATAGAAATGTTTATCAAGTATCCAGTCCAAAAGATCGGAGACAGTATGTGCATCAGAAGCAAGCATGCCCTTAGTATCAGTGCATTCGTAGTTTTCCATGGTATATAAGCCGTCAGCAATTTTCTTTACCGACATCATGGTCCTGATGTGATTGAAGAACATGATGGTTGGAATGATGACCATCAATCCGTAAACGATGGGAAGAACGATCCTCTTTTTGAGCTTGAAAATAAAGCAGATCTCAAGCACCAGGGCTAACAGGAATAAGATAATTCCCGCGGGTATGAAGGGTATCCAGTTAAATGTGCCGATCGAGGTTATTTCGATGCAGTAGGGGATGAAGGGTTCAGTTAGATAGCGATGGAACTCTTCCAGGGTCATATCCTTATTCATTTCTTCAAATATAGGATCGTAGAGCTCATACATCTTCTCGAAGACTTCCTGCATTTCTTCATCTGTCACGCCCTTTATGTTGCCCTGGATGGTGATGTGCTGACCATAATTGGAGAAGTAAAGTTCCCTGTCGGCTTCGCTCAAAGAGGAAAGATCGATCAGCATAAATGCACCTTCACCGGTGTTAAAGTTACCGACGAACTGCGCGGCCTTATCACCCATATCAATGTTTTCATAATAGACCAGGATATCCGTTTCGATGCTTGATCCGATATCTTCAGGTTTTATGTTTGTAGTATCAATGCTTTTGGAAAACAGTCCGAAAAACCAGTTCCCGAAAAATCCTGCCAATATAAGCAGGACGCCTATAAACATTACTATTGCCGTGATGATGATCGCTTTCTTGTTTCTGGTCTTCATGTGTCACCCCTGTTTTCCGCTCTTTAGCCAAACAAAGAAAGTTTACTATTAACGGTCTTAAAAGTACACGATTGATACGAAATACTGCAATTCCACAGTAATTAAGTCAGACTTTGTCCGTTGTAGGGGCGAAAAATACCATGCTATCCTATCGGTGAAGAGTAGCGGCTAACCAGTTCATTCATGCGGGGTTAGTATCATGGCAATAAGTGAAAATGCTTCTTTCGAAAAGATCAGGATAAAGAAAAAGTCTGCGAATGCAGATACGGTCTTTTATATCTTTCTCTATACTTTCCTGATATTGTTTGCGATAGTGACACTCTATCCCGTCTTAAACCTGCTGGTCCGTTCTTTCAATGATCCTTATGATGAGTTTTCTTACACGGTGCGTCTGCTTCCGCATAAGTTGTCTCTGAAAAACTATGAGATTGTCATTGGACGTGAAGGCTTAATACGCGGCTTAAAAATAACTGCTGCAAGAACAGTAATAGGAACAGTCCTGTCAGTGGCCTCTACCGCGCTGCTCTCATTCATCTTAAGCCGCAAAAAGTTCCTGTTTAAGTCGGGCCTGTCGCTGTTCTGGATCATAACGATGTATGCGCAGGCAGGCCTAGTCCCGACATTGCAGTTATACAGACATCTTCATCTCACGCAAAGCTTCTGGGTATATGTA
>JAFYJX010000027.1 GCA_017537905.1 Clostridiales bacterium
CAGGCCCTCTCTGATGAGGTATGCAAATAATGAACAATCTTTTGTCGACTTTTCGTGCAAATTTTTGTATCACATTGCTTTGAAATATTTTGTTACTTAGATATCATTTAATTAGCTTCATTTTTCAGCTTCGTCAGGGGGTTATCCGGTTGCCATGAGTGACGTGGAAGTCAGCAAGGAATATAAGCCTATAACTTTGGCACCATTCGGCCCTATCGGCATTATTTCGCATACTTCCAATAAAGAATTTGTTAAACGTGTTTCTGACAACCTTTCCGACAGAAGAAAGAAGCGTTCCCAGAGACCTGAAAATATTTATTCAAATACCCCCGGCTATTGCCGTGACAGCTATATGTTTGATTCCGATCTGGTGCGTTTCCAGACCGGCGAGGGCAAGTTTACAATAGGTGAGAGCGTAAGAGGCCACGATATTTTCGTCATTACCGATGTCCTCTCACATAATATGGAGATCGAGCTCGCTGACGGTTCACATGTCATCTCCCCTGATGACCAGTATATGGACCTTTTGAGGATCCTCTCCACTCTTAAGGGCAAGGCTAAGAGAGTCAACGTCATCATGCCTTTCGTTTATGAAGGAAGGCGCGAAAAGCTTGATTCCCACAGAGAATCCTACGATTGTGCAGATATGCTCAAGAAGCTTTATGAGTTGGGCGTATCCAATCTCATTGTTTTCGATCCTCACGACGAGAGAATTGCGAATGCGGTTCCTCTTATGTCAATTGAAATGCCCCGCTGCCAGTTCAAGATGACTTCGACTCTCTTGAACAAGTTCGGAACACTCAGTTTGGACAAAGAAAACACGCTCGTGGTAAGCCCTGATGAAACCGGTGTATCGCGGGCGATTTTTTACGCTTCCAATCTGGGACTTCCTTTGAGCCTTTTCTACCGCAAATATACGGGCAGGCCGGGCCAGGACGGCAGGATCTTCGAATATCTCGGAGAAGATGTCACAGGTAAGGATATCCTCCTTATCGATGACATGATCAATTCAGGAAACACCATGTTCAGGACTGCTGAGCAGTTACATGCCGCCGGTGCCAAAGACATATACTGCCTTGCACCGTTTGCACTTTTCACTAACGGCCTTGAAGAATTTGACAGAAAATTCGAAGAAGGTGTTTTCAAGTGCATATGCACGACCAATCTTATCTATGCACCCGAAGAACTTCAGTCACGCGAATGGTATCTGGCTGCAGACATGGTGCCTTATGTAAGCAGGATCATAGACGCGCTTAACGCTGATGAATCTGTTTACGACCTCATTAATTCGACTTCAAGACTCCAGGATCTCAAGAGCCAGATGAGAATCGATGAGCTTATTGACGAAAACGATCAAAGCAAACCAGTAAATACAAATAACCAAGACGAACCTATTAAGGAATGAAAGGCAGGCTGCAATTATGACATCAGCATCTGACGAGAGAGCTTATTCCCGCTACGACCAATACGGCGACAACCCCATGGCGCCGGTAGGACCTATTGGACTTATTGCTCTTAGAGGAAGCGAGGACTTCACTAAGAAGGTCAACTTCTACCTCAACAAGAGACGTAACGAGTACCAGAAAGAGCAGATCGTTAACACCTACCCCGGATTCTTTAGAGAGGATTATACGATCCCCGTTGAGAATGCGAGATTCTCATCAGGCGAAGGTAAGGCTGTCGTTAAGAACACAGTAAGAGGCCATGACCTCTACCTCATCAGCGACATCATGAACTGCTCCTGCACTTACAAGATGTTCGGCCAGGACAACAGAATGAGCCCTGACGATCACTATCAGGATCTTAAGCGTGTCATCCTCGCATGCTCCGGTAAATCCAGAAGAATCAACGTCATCATGCCTTTCCTTTATGAGAGCCGCCAGCACAAGAGAAACTCCAGAGAATCCCTGGACTGCGCTTTCGCACTTGAAGAGCTCTACAATCTCGGCGTTGCAAACATCATCACTTTCGATGCTCACGACGAGCGAGTAGCAAATGCTATTCCTCTCGCAGGTTTCGAGAGCCTCCCTACCGCTTACCAGATCATCAAGGAAATGTACCGCCAGGTACCTGACCTCCAGTTCTCAAACGGTAAGTTCATGATCATCTCACCTGATGAAGGCGGTATCGGCAGAGCAATGTACTACGCTTCCATCCTGGGTGTCCCTCTCGGAACATTCTATAAGAGAAGAGACTACACAAGAGTCGTTGACGGCAAGAACCCCATCGTAGCTCACGAATTCCTTGGTGATTCCGTCCAGGACATGGATATTCTTATAGTTGATGACATGATCTCTTCCGGTGATTCCATGATCGACATCGCAAAGAAGATGAAGGATAAGGGCGCCAGAAAAGTATTCTGCGCAGTTACATTCGGTCTCTTCACAGAAGGCATCGATAAGTTCAATGCAGCATATGAAGAAGGCGTAATCGACAAGGTTTTCGCTACAAACCTCATCTACAGAAGACCTGAGCTCTTAGAGGCTCCGTGGTTTGCAGATGTTAACCTCTGCAAGTTCGTAGCTCTCCTTATCGACGCTATCAACCACGATGCTTCCCTCTCAAGCCTCATCAATCCTACCGAGAAGATCAAGAAGCTTCTCAAGGAAAAGGAGAACATCGGCTGATAATGGCTAATTCAGGCAGATCCGGTTCTTCAAGGAAAACAAAAAGCACTTCGAAAAAGACTACGAGAAGCTCTGCTTCCCGCAGTTCTTCTTCGCGCGGAAATTCCAGAAAGAACGTACAAGTTCAGGAAGAATCAGGATTTGCAGGTGTTATCAAGAAGTTTGCCTCATCAAAGGCCGCTTCCCCCATTATCTTTATCGCTGCGGTATTGCTCATCGTCGGCATAGACCTTCTCGTCAGCTGGAATAAGTATGAGTTATTCTTCAAGATCTTAGGCATTGAAGTCCTCATTGCCGTAGTCGTATGGATCATCCTTACACTTGTATTCTCGAGAAAAACGAATAGCGATTCCGAAGACGAGTACGAAGACGAGGTATAAACCTTGACCTTAGACGGCATTACCTGTCAGCTCCTCTCAAACGAGTTGAATACCGAACTCGAAGGCAAGCGTGTAGACAAGATCTACATGCCGGACAAGCATACAGTCATTCTCCACATCAGATTTACAGGCGGATACAAAAAACTCCTGATCTCAATAGATCCGGGCGCTCCGAGGATCTGCTTCTGCGAGAACACGATCGAGAATCCTTCGATGCCGCCGTCATTCTGCATGCTCCTTCGTAAATATCTTGCAGGTTCCCGCATAGAGAGCGTCACAAACCCCGGTTACGAGAGGATCATTGAGATCACGGTAAGCAAGTTCGACGAGCTTAAAGACCGCAAGACTTATACCCTCACAGTTGAGCTAATGGGACGTTTTTCAAATCTTGTCCTCATAAACGAGAACGGCAAGATCTTAGATTCCGCAGTTCACGTTGATTTCTCGGTATCGCGTGTCCGTGAAGTCATGCCTGCAAGAGTCTATATCTATCCGCCGGCACAGGATAAGCTCAATCCGGATGATGCCCTCAAAATGGCTGATGAAGGCAATCTCCCGATAATGGAATCCGAGATGTCCAGACCCATCGAAAAGGCCCTCGTCGGCTCCATTAAGGGCCTGTCCCCTATCCTCGCCGCATACATTACGGACAAAGCAGTTTTAGACGACAGAAAGACTGTTTCCATGCTTTCAGGCGAAGAACAGTCCAGACTCAATTCAGCTGTTAAAGACTTCCTGGCAACGATCGTCAACGGCACATATAAGGCAAGGATCTTCTACGACGAGAGCGGCGAACCTGCCGACTGCTCAATAGTTGACCTTAAAGGCTATGAGAATAAAAAAGAACTGTCTTCCATCTCAGAAGCTATCAACTTAAGCTACATTGCCAGAGATTCAAGGCTCGTCCTTGATATGGGCAGCGACAGATTAAAGCAGATAATCAGCACAGCGCTTGCGAGAGTCATAAAGAAGCGCGAGCTTCATGAACAGGACCTCGAAGAAGGCAGAAAAGCCGATCTTTACAAGCATTCCGGTGACTTGATCCTCACCTACAAGTACATGATAAACCAGGGCCAGACGAGCATTACCCTTACAGACTATACCGACGAAGGCCAGAAGGATCTTGTGATCGCACTTGACCCTACCCTCGATGCATCCGGAAATGCCCAGGATTACTATAAGAGATTCCATAAGGCAAAGCGTAAGATGGAGCTTGCCGAGAAATATCTTAAGGAAGACGAGCTTGCAGCCCAGTATCTGAGATCGCTTATGGCTGCCGTTAATGCAGCATCAAGCCTCGAAGACCTCGATGCGATAAATGAAGAGATCAGAGCTGAGATCGCCGGCGATTCCGGTTTCAGAAAAGGCTCTTCATCAAACAAGAATGCAAATACCAACCAGGGCGATCCCAATAAGATGGTCGGTGTCGCAAAATCTGGAAAGGCTTCATCAAGAGCATTAAGAGAAGCCGCAAAGAGAGCAAATCAAGGCAGATCAGGCAAGAATCCCAATAAGGAAAAGCCGCTTGCCTTAAGAAGATACATGACTGCTGACGGCTATGAGATCCTGGCAGGAAGAAACAATATCCAGAACGACCAGCTCACCTTCCACGTCGCTTCCAGACGTGACTGGTGGTTCCATGTAAAGGGGCTTCCGGGAACACATGTTATCCTTAAGACCAAGCCAAACGAAGAGATGCCTTCAGACAATGCGGTTTTGGAAGCAGCAAGCCTTGCAGCATTCTTCTCGAAAGCAATAATCCTTGAAGAACACATGACTTCAGGTGATTCCAAACCCGGCCAGCTCAAAGCCGAGGTGGACTACTGCCCTGTCTCCCATGTAAAAAAGATTCCGGGAGCAAAGCCCGGAATGGTAATCTACGAAGGTTATTATTCTGTTCTTGTTGAAGCGAAAGAGCCTCACTCAAAAGACTTATAGATCTTATCCCTGAATTTGGATTCTTCGAGTGAGAATATGCAGCCGCAGTATTTCTGCCTGTATAGACCGATCTCTCTTGCCATATCCTGACCCTGTCTGAAGCCCGGTCTGAAATCCATATATTCGAACTTTACGCCGTACAAAGACGCCTTCTTATCACTTATCTCAGCGATCTTATCGTGTTGCTGGTAAGGGCTTACCAAAAGCGTTGTACAAAAGGACTCATAACCGTTTTCCGAAGCAAACTTGGCGACGCTGTCCATACGGATGTCGTAGCACATCTCGCATCTGGATGAAAACTCATCAAGATAGCTTTTGGACAGCCAGTAATCCTGCATGCATTCAGTGCCCACGGATATGAGCTTTACGCCATAATGGTCACAGGCTTTCTGGAGATTCTCATGACGTCTGTCAAATTCGAACTGGGGCTGGATATTAGGGTTATACCAGAAACAGTCAAAATCCTTTGCCTGTGTCAGCAAAAGATCCACAGGATACATGGCGCAAGGGCCGCAGCAACAATGAAGGAGCATCTTCCCCATCAGTTGTTATCACCGTTCCTTTCGGAATTCTGCCAGTCCTCAATCGATATATTCTCGTAGCGCGGAGGCACAGTCTCTGCGTTCTTCATTCCGGTAATAAATGACGGAGGAGGAGTCATGCCTAAGTGCTCGAAAGCCCTTAAAGTAAGCATTCTTCCTCTGGGTGTCTTATGAAGGAAGCCGTTCTGCAACAAGAAAGGCTCGTAAACGTCCTCGATCGTTATTGGATCTTCGCCCGTGCAGGCAGCCAGAGTCTCAAGACCTACAGGACCGCCCTTAAAGATATCGGCAATCGAAGTAAGGAGTCTTCTGTCGACAGCATCAAGGCCCAGTTCGTCGATATCCAGAGCCTTAAGACCATAGTCGGAAACTTCCTTATCGATCGTATCCTTTTCGAGATATGAAGCGAAGTCTCTCATACGCTTAAGAAGCCTTATTGCGATTCTCGGTGTACCGCGGGATCTTGAAGCGATATTCCTTAAGCCCTCTTCGTTAATGGCGATACCGAGCAAAGCCGCGTCGCGCTTTAAGATCTCCATGAGATCTTCTGTCTCATAGAGCTCTAAGCGGTGGATCATGCCGAAGCGGTCTCTTAGAGGAGCCGAGAGCATACCTGCCCTGGTCGTCGCGCCAACCAATGTAAAGTGCGGAAGATCGAGTCTTACGGACCTCGCTGCAGGACCTTTGCCGATCATGAGATCCAGGCAGTAATCCTCCATCGCGGGATAAAGGACTTCTTCGACATTTTTATTAAGTCTGTGGATCTCATCGATAAAGAGAACTTCATTCTCGTTAAGATTCGTAAGGAGAGCAGCGAGATCACCGGCCTTCTCAATAGAAGGACCTGTTGTGATATGCATCGCGACACCCATCTCGGATGCAATGATTCCGGCAAGTGTAGTCTTGCCCAATCCCGGAGGACCATATAAAAGAACGTGGTCTAAGGCTTCTCCACGCTTCTTGGCAGCATCGATAAAGATCTTAAGATTTGTCTTGACCTTAGTCTGGCCGGAGTATTCTTCGAAGGTAACAGGCCTTAAAGCCTTCTCCTCGTTATCGCCCGGCTGTCTGAGCCTGCCCAGGACGCGCTCTTCCTCATTCTCATGTTCGTTAAAATTCATCATCAGCCTGATACCTTATAAGAACTTCTTTCCCGAAGCGATCTTCAACGCCTTACGGATAAGGTCTTCAAGACCGATTCCGTCTTCGTAGCCTGCTGCTACTGCTTCTGCCGCTTCCTGATCTTTATATCCTAACACAACGAGCGCGCCGACAGCATCCTGCATGACACCGGTATCCCCGCCTGCGGAAACGGCCATCGCAACAGGTGTGGCGCTTACTGAAGCAGAACCTCCGAGCTGTGCCTTAAGCTTATCCTTAAGCTCTAATATGATCCTCTCTGCAGTCTTCTTGCCAAGACCCTTAACGCCGGTAAGGAGAGAAACATTATTGCTCATTACCGCTGCAGCGATCTGCTCTGCTGACAATGAAGCACAGATTGTATGCGCAACCTTAGGTCCTATACCGCTTACCGTAATGAGCTTTAAGAACATCTCCTTCTGGTCTCGGGAATTAAAACCGTAAAGGGATATATCGTCTTCTTTTACACTCTGGTAGAGATATACGGTAACTTCATCGCCGATACCTCCGATCTCAGCGGAGATCCCCAGAGGGCAGTTGATGAGATAACCTATACCGTTATTCTCTATCACGATCTGCTGGTCATTACGTTCTGTTATAACACCTTTGATATATGCGTACATTCAAGTTCTCCTTAAGACATATAGGACTATTCTATCAATAAATCAGACAAATCCCTGATTGCGGTTCGAGTATCCGTAACGGCCGTACTGGTAACCGGATACTGCCTTGCCTGCAAAAGCCGTTCCCGTATTGGCAAGAGTTATAGCCAATGCCAGTGCATCTGCCGCATCGTCGGGCTTCGGTACTTCCTTAAGGCCCAGAATGGATTTGGTCATTAACTGTACCTGCTTCTTCTCGGCCTTGCCGTAGCCTGTAATGGCGAGCTTTACCTGGCCGGGAGTGAACTCAAATACCTCAACACCTGCCCTGCCGGCTTCGACGAGAACTGCGCCTCTGGCCTGAGCTGTACCTATTACCGTCGTATGGTTATGTCCCATGAAAAGTTCCTCAATAGACATGAAGTCAGGCTTATACTGCTCTAACAGATACCTGACCTTGTCATTGATCGCGAGAAGCCTTAACGGGAAATCAACACCGGCCTTGGTCTCTATGACACCATAATCGATAACTTCAAACTTGGAGCCGGTCTTATCGATAATGCCGTAACCCGTGATAGCATAACCCGGGTCGATACCGATTATTCTTTTCTTAACGGGCTCTTTGGTCATAGTACTCCTGTCTTATATAAACATTTGTTCGTATTATACATTAACGGCATAACAAATCAAGTTATGACATCCAATATGGCAGGTTTCTTCTCAGGCTTTTCGGGGCCTATCTCGTAGGCCTCCAGAATAAGGTCCATGGCGTCGAAAAGTCTTTCTTCGGGCAAGTTACTATTCTCTCCCTGGTAAAGCGCACAGAGCGAATCTCCGCGTTCTACACGGTCACCGATCTTAACAAAGAAACCAATTCCCGCACCGTAATCGATGCTGTCAGTTTTCGCGAGGCGCCCTGCTCCGAGAAGGACAGATGCCTGTCCTATCAGATCGGCTCTCATACCCTGTACGTAGCCTGCGTCAGGAGAATTTACATGCATACAGTCGAAAGGCTTATCAACATAAACAGGACATCCTGAAGGGCTTAATTCACCGCCCTGGGATCTGATCAGAGATTTGAACTTCTCGTAGCAGGTACCGTCCTTAAGTCTCGCGCGGATCTCTTCCCTTAAGACCTCAGGACTCATGCCGGAATCTTTGCCTGCGAGAGTTATGAGGTGGAAAGCAAGTTCGGTAACAACTTCAATAACGTCTTCTTCACCCTTGCCTGTCACCGTGTCGAATACTTCCTGCATCTCCAGGATATTTCCGCAGAATCTTCCCAGAGGCTGGTCCATGTCAGTAATTACGGCAACAGTCTTCCTGCCTGCTAGATTTCCTATCTTGATCATGGCCTCGGCAAGCTTTCTGGCCATCTCGTAATCCTTCATGAAAGCGCCTGAACCGCATGTAACGTCAAGGACTATTACCTTGGCACCGCCTGCGATCTTCTTGCTCATGATCGATGAAGCTATGAGCGGTATGGAATCTACCGTGCCCGTAACGTCTCTTAATGAATAAAGTATCTTATCAGCAGGAGCGAGGTCAGGTGTCTGGCCGGATATGACCATGCCGGTCTCTTTTACAAGTCTGGGGAATTCTTTGGAATCAACTTCGACATTAAAGCCCTTGATCGATTCGAACTTATCTACAGTACCACCGGTAAAGCCCAAGCCTCTGCCGCTTAGCTTAACAGTCTCAACGCCGAATGTCGCTATAAGGGGCAGCAGGATAGGCGTGATCTTATCGCCGACGCCGCCGGTGCTGTGCTTATCTACCGGAATGCTTCCGAGATATGAGAGATCCATCTGGCTGCCGGATGCAGCCATCTCGAGTGTGAGAGTCGTCATCTCGCGCTCATCCATGCCGTTTAAGACGATAGCCATAAGGAGCGCCGATATCTGATAATCAGGAATACTGCCGTCCGTTACGCCTGATACAAAGAACTTTATCTGTTCGTCAGTAAGGCTCTGCTTATCTCTCTTGGCGATAATAATATCCCGCATATTCATGGAAGATCACCTCCGGTACAAGGTCCTATAAAAGATATTATAATCATTATTGCGTGATAAATATCCTTATTGTGCTAAACTAATTCAAGCAAAACACCTTACGGAGGCTATAAATGGCCGGTAATTCGAACAATACATCTTTTTCCACACCGCTTTCCGTAGTACTTATCGGATGCGGCAGAGTTGCAGAAAAGCATTTAAAAGCAATTTCCAAGCTCAAGAACTTAGAGCTTAAGGCTGTAGCAGATGTGAATCCCGAGTCCTGCAAAAGGCTCCTGGGATCAGTTAAGGGTTTTGCAGACGTTAAGAGCTACAGCGACTACAAGCAGGCCATAGATGAGATAAAGCCTGCCATCGTATCAGTTACAGTTCCTTCAGGTCTTCATTTCCAGATAGCAAAATATGCAATGGAGCACGGAGCTAATCTTCTTTTGGAAAAGCCCATGACAATGTCGGTTTCTGAAGCCCGTGAGATCTATGAACTCTCACAGAAGACCGGACTTAAGATCGCCATGGGTCATATTTACCGCTATCTGCCTATCGTAGGTCTCGTAAGACAGGACATCGCCGAAGGTAAATACGGCAAGGTCACACACGGAACGATCTATGTTCGCTGGGGACACGGTGAAGATTACTATCAGAGCGCTGCATGGCGCGGAACCTGGAAGAGCGACGGCGGTGCCCTCATGAACCAGACAATACACGCGATAGATCTTCTGGTATGGCTTATGGGTTCTGAACCTGAAGAAGCTTCTGCCATGATCGCCAAGCGTTTAAGAAATATCGAAGCCGAAGATCTCGGCATGGCAGTCTTAAGACTCGAAAACGGCGCTCTCGCCCAGATCGAAGGTACAACTGCCACTATCCCGTCAAAGCACACTGCCGAATTCTCCGTCTTCTGCGAGAACGGGCAGCTGTCGATGGGTCTTGATTCCGGAAAGCCCCATATCTCCGTCTACGGAGTTAAGCCCAACGGCAAGACAAAGAAGATGAACGGCTATTATATCCGCAGACAGTTTAAGGAGGGCGGCTTATTCTCATACAAGTGCGCACTTAATCCGCACCTCGGAATCTACAAAGATCTTGCAGATTCCATCATTGAGAATAAGAACCCCATAGCTGATGCTTATGCGGGTTTCTCCTCTGTCGATACTCTCCTGGGTATATATAAATCAGCCAAAGAAGGACGTCCTGTTAAGCTTCCGCTGGAAGAAAATTTCAATTCTGTTGACATGACAGGGTTCTTTGAATAATTTGATAAAAAAACTGTTGACTTGTAAATACCTAATGGCTATAATAACTCACGTTGCTTGACGCACCTCTAGCTCAGATGGTAGAGCAACTGACTCTTAATCAGTGGGCCCAGGGTTCGAGTCCCTGGAGGTGCACCAGAACAAACAAAGCGCTTCGTGATTACGGAGCGCTTTTGTTTTGCATATATTTTTTTGTTTGAGATCAGAAATCGTCGCCTTCTTCCAGGAATTCCTTGAATGCTTCGGATGTTTCTTCGGAAGAAAGCGTGGTAGTTGTCTTCTTGACTTCCCAGATAGGCTTTGTGGGCTCTTTCTTTTCGAGCTCTTCCTGAGCCTTGACTTCAGCTTTTGTGGCAGCAAGGCCCAAAGCTTCTCTTGCAGCCTTCTGTGCAGCTTCCTTTGCGGCCTGGACCTTGGCTTCTCTTTCAGCAATAGCGGCAGCCTTGGCAGCAGCTTCTTTTGCGGCCAGTTCTTCTGCTTCTTTTGCAGCTTTTTCGGCAGCTTCCTTTGCAGCCTCTTCAGCGGCCTTCTCAGCAGCTTCTCTGGCAGCCTTTTCTTCGGCTTCTTTCTTTGCAGCTTCCTCGGCTTCTTTTACTGCTCTCTCTTCTGCTTCCTTTGCAGCCTTTGCCCTGGATTCTTCAACAAGTTTCTGCTGGAGAATGCGGCGCTCTTCACGAGCCTTGTTCTTTGCTTCTTCTTCAGCCTGCTGCTTATTTGCTTCCTTCATGTCCTCTTCAAGCTGTTTGCGCTTAGCTTCGTCAAGCTGGGCAATATGTGAAGCCTTAAGGTCACCGATAGATGACGGTGCCTGTACAGCCTGGTGCATGATCTTATTCATCTTGGCCTGGCTTTCAGCCTTGGATCTCTCTTCGTTCTCGGCAACCTTAACACCGAGTGCCTGGAGCCTTGCAAGCTCTTCAGGCGATACACCGGGCGCAGCAGCTTCGAAAACGGGCTCATATGAAACCGATTTGATCTCTACATCACCGACTTCGGAAATGCTGAAATCTGATGCGGCTTCCTGGATCTTCTTGATATCAGGGAGCTCAACACCCGGCAATACTTCGTACTTCTTCTCTTCTCTCATAGAACACTCATCCTTTAAGCGAAAGTACCAATTCTATAGCGCCAATAACACAAAGGATAATTCCGACAGCAAGAATGATGATAGAAATCTTGCTGACTCTGGAAGGTTCCTTCTTAACTTCTTCCTGCTTCTCAACTGCAGCAACCTCAGGCTCTGCCGCCTTTTCAGGCTCAGGCTGTGTCTCAGCAGACGGAACATCCTGACCTGCACACTTAAGGATTATCTCGTGTGCATTTACGAGTTCCGGCTTGATCGCCTGTGACAGATCCTTGAAAGTCTCCGCAGAAGAAGCGAACTTCTCCGCGGTACTCTCCAGAGTATCCGGAACAGGTGCCTTGGTGCCCTCGAAATACATTACGCCGAAGCTCGCGTCGTCACTCGCATTCGAAGAACCGACGATATACTTCTGTACTGTTTCGAGGATGGACTTTTCGCCCTCTTCCCTTCCTTCCGCAAATGTCTCAGCCATCTTGGCTACAACGGGCTTTACGAGACCCGCTTCTTCGTTATAAACGCTGTCCTGAACGCCGTCAGTCATGAGGGCGATCGCGTGGACATCGTCAACAGTCGTCTTTAAAAGACGCATATAGTTATCTGCATGAGCAGCGGTGACAAAGTATGTCTTACCGTCTTTATCGTTCTGCGGCATAGAGATAGGGCTTACGCCGGAAGGAGATATCCTTACGATAAGGCCGTCACCTATGTGACCGATCATCATTCTTCTGTCTTTGACTGCTACAAAGAGCAATGTGCATGACAGTCTGTCGATCACGTCAATGGTGCGTTCTTCCATGATGCCTGCGAAAGCGACACGGAGCTTGGCCATAAGATATCCTCTTACGGCAGCTTCCCTGTTCTCAGCATACAGAGCATCGAAATGTTCGCACAATGTATCTGTAATTACGTGTACTGCGCAGTCAGAACCGAATCTGGCATCGGTATACTGCTTTCCGCCGGCACCGTCGGCAATACAGACGACTGAAACGTCATTTTTGGTAACAGCATAAGAGGCATCCTCGCAGGGAGTTCCTCTGTTTACATGCTTATTGCCGATAGTCGTAATGGCACCGACAGTTATACCCTTATACATTAGTCGTCCTCATTAATGAACTTCATGAAATCATCGATATCAACAGCTTTGCCCTGCGGCGTAGTGTCGATGTTATAAAGCGCGTCGTCGTTCATACCGGAAGATACGATCGAGGACGATGAAGATCCAAGGAATTCAAAGAGCTTGCCGAAGTCAGCGGAATTAACTGAAATAGGCTCAGCACGCTTAATAGAAAGTCTCTTCAAGATGTCGAAATCGACACCTGAACCTACGCCGATATTGAATACAACAAGCTTGTCTTCTCTCTCAAGTTCATTACAAGCTTCAATGGCACGTTCCATGTTCTGCATTGCGTTAGGACCCTGAGGGGCACCATCCGTGATAACAACGAGCCAGGGCTGGAAATACTTGATTCCCATCTCCTTGTAGCCTTCTTTACGGGCATTTAAGAGCTCTAATGCCGTAAGGACACCCTCGCCGATAGGTGTAAGTGTTGTTGAAGCAGTGATCTCGGGCAATCCCTTTTCCTTGGAGATCTTACCGAAAGGCATTACGATCTCAACCTTTGAACCGAAAGTAATGATAGCGATATCTGTTGAAGATCTTGTATCATCATTGGATTTGATCGAAGTTACGAAATTCTGAAGGCCCATATTGAGCTGCTTGATCGGGTTGCCCATCATGGAACCTGATGTATCAAGAGCAAAACAGATAGGAAGTCTTCTCTTCGTACTTGTACCGAAATCTGAACTAGAAAAACCGTCCGCCATAAAAGTCCTCCGCACATTCGAAGTTAAAAGATATGCACATAAAAATTATATCAAAAGAGACTTCAGAATAAACCGAAGAATTTCTTTTTTGGAGCAGGTGTCGGCATTGCAGCGGCAGCGTCATTCTTTGCCGGTTTGTCGTCATCGTATCTCGCAGGTCTGAAGCTGGAAGATTCACCGACGCTGGAAGAAACAAATCTGCCGGAAGGCACATTATTAAATGCTTTCTTCTCAAACTTAGGCTTCTGTTCAGGTACTCTTCCTGCTGCCTGATCTTTGGCCTCTGCGAGCTTTGCTCTGTACTCTTCGACATTGATACTGATCTGCTTATAGTTCTCACAAGGGAAAAGCTTATAAGCTTCAGGATCGTCATATTTGAAATTCTCGAGTTCGGTCATATATTGCTGAACCGCATCTCTCCAACATACAGCTTCGTATGATTTGCCTTCTTTGAAGGTCCTGTAGAGCATCTTTCTCAGATATTCAGGCAGGTATTCCCAGATATGGTCATATCCGCCGACAGGAATATGCTCTGTATTAGAATTATCAAGCGTATAAGGGAAGTTCTTGTTTAAGATCTCTTCTCTTAATGTCTCTGCACCGTTTCTCGTAGCATAAGGATGGAGACCGCAGAACAATACAGAGAAAACAAGCATTGCGATCGAATAGTCTTCATCTGCCAGTGTTCTTACGAAGCCTGCGAAATCCTTGCCCCAGAGCTTAGGATCGGTAAACTCCTCTGTTCCTACGGGACAAGGGAGATTTCCTACCTGGACGCTGTCCATATCGATAAGATACTGAGAATCGGATGTCTCGATAAGGGCATTCTTAAGCTGGATATCACCTGCAATAACATCATGCATATGAAGATAGAGGTACTTGCCGATGAGAGACAACAAAGTCTCGCATACATCAAGTCTCGTCCAGTCAGGATACTGCTCGAGAATAGCATCAGGGCCGTCGAAAACATTGCTTAATGTCGTTCCCTTACCGATAAACATCGTATAACCGACAGGAACGTTGCGGAAATAAAGAAGATGCTGAGGTGCACAGAAATGTGGAGATGTGATGTTCAGTTCCGTAAGTTTCTTAAGCTTGGCCCATCTCAAAGGAGTAATAACGCCTTTGTGATAGATCTTTGCAACTAATTTCGAGTTGTCTGTAAGGAATACCATTCCTTCGGCACCGCCGGAAAGCCTCTTCTCCAGAGTAAGTCTCTCACCGCCGTTGTAATTAACGATGTCGCCGATATTAGCTCTCGCATCCGAATCAAGGAATGAATCGATCTTGGCAAGGTTGCTGAGCTTGGGAGGCGGATTATCATCGATCATCTCCTGCATTGAAGAATAGATCTTCAATCCGGAAGGATAAAGGATAGCAACATCGTGGTTATATACAGGCTTCTTCTCTATAAGTCTCTTACAGAGAATACTGTTCTTTGTCGTAAGAAGAACGGAAAAGTCGAGCTCATTTACCTGCTCGATAAATCTTTCCGTATTGCATGTATTGATAAGATGAAGCTTATTTGTAGGAAGAAGGCTCTGCATCAGGGAACGCATCGAAGGCTGTACATACTTATCCTTCGGATCCTGCTGGGCAGTTACACACTTGTGAAGAACCTTGAAGGTATCGTTTACATAACAGTCGATACCATAGTCATTGAAAAGGTTCAAAAGCTCATCAAACCATACTCCGTTGGAACACTCCAATACAACAGAGTAATCTAAAACAATCGACAGATACTTACTAAGACCTTCGAACATGGCTTTCTTAAACACCTTCTCTCCAAAATAATTCTAATAAATGGAAAATGAGAAATCAAGAAATGTAACCAAGAAATTTGATATTTAGGCGATAAATTTAATATAAATGACAGAAAATTGAGGTAAATTCCCCTCCTGCTCACTCAATTCCGACTAATTTCATTAAATATTTCGCGTTTGACTGTCTGCTTATACCGGAAGAAAGTCTGTAATCGAACGTTATTCCGGTATCGGTGTAAGCCTCTGAAAAGTGATAGTACCTTATATTATCAAACCCCTTCTCGGTCTTATCGATCATCGCATAATCGTGAGTCGTCATAAGACCGCAGATATAAGGTTTTGATAACTTCTTTAATACAGTGAGAGCACCTTCTGTCCTGTCATCGGAATTTGTTCCTCTGAAGATCTCATCGATAAGGAACAGCAGAGCCTTCTCATCCCCTGCAGCATTGACGATGCCGGAGATCCTTATTAGTTCAGCTTTGAATGTGCTCATATTCTCTTCGATGCTGTCTACGATCCTCATCGAGCTCATTACCCTCATTCTTCCAAGCTTAAGGCTTGATGCGGGAACAAGTCCGCCCGTCAGGGCAAGGATCGAGCAGACACCTACAGTTCTTATCATTGTCGTCTTGCCGGACATGTTAGATCCTGTAATTATCGCTATATCCTTATTAATTGTTACCGAGTTCCTGACAACTGTCTCATGTTCCAAAAGAGGATGTGCAAGATCAATGCCTTCGAAATATGCATTATCTGAAGCCTTGTCTGATTCAACGAATTCAGGGAAAGTGCTCTCTTCCAGTACAAGACCCGTCTGGGCAGCACACATAAGGGATTCGATCTCGGACAGACCATCTATATAAGAAGGAAGATCCTTTCCGTGATTAACAGCCCAGTTTCCGAGAAGGAACGAAATAAGATAATCCAAAGGTGCAATGAGATTGAAAATAAGCGCGAACAAAGGCTGCGTGCGGATACCCGCAAACCTTAATGCGTTATCGAGCTTCTTTAAGGATTCATATGCACCGTCAGAATCTGAAGTTCCCTTTATAAGAGACTTTATAAGTTCATCTTCATATCCCGCATCACCTAAGATCTTATAGAGCTTAAGCATCGTCTTAACCTGGTTAGGCATACCTTCACAGGCCTTAAGGTATGGCTCGTTAAATGTACGTCCTATCATAAAGATAAAGAGATTAATAATAAGACATGCAGGGATTGACGCAGATGCGCGGTCAGGAAATGCGATATAAGCGAAAGGAACAGCAAGCCAGATAACACAGCCTAAAATGGCGATAACGTTTGCTATAGTCTTTGTTTTCGCGCCTGTGGCGGCAAAATCCATAAGAGCCTTGGGATCTTTGGTCATCCTGCCCATCCTGGCCGTAGCCTGATAGTCCAGAAGGACCTCCGGCTTACTGATAAGTTCCTTTACTGCGGACTGCTTTGCCTTAAGCTCGTCAACGGATATACCGGATACATGGGGCTTCAAAAGGCTGTCTGCAAATCTTCTTCTTCCGAATGCAGTTTCAGAAACATTGAATAATGAGAATAATGATTTCTTTCCGAAAACATCGAGATCCAGACAATAATCGTGGGAAGGTTCATCAAAATCCTTACCGTAAAGCCTGCTCTTTGCAAAGCCGATGTCCTCTGCCCTCTTTAAGCCCTTAACTGCAATATTGCGGAGCTCATTGAAATCGCCCTTGATCCTGGCAATATAAGAAGCGTTGACTTTGGAGAGCTCAGTTAAATAATTAACTTTATCTATAATGCCGCCGTGGATTATGCACAGAACTATAAATGCTATAAAAACTGCAGTTCCGGCAAAATACAAAAGCGGGATATTTGCTGCATATGCACCTACGAAAAGCGCTGCCGCGCCAAGAAAAGAAATCAATCTCAAAAATGATAAAATGCCGCTCTGCCTTCCGTATTTGGCAAGACCGGCAATTATTTCCTTTTCCTTATCTTCGTAGTATTTAAGATCAGCTTTCATTTTTCTTCGCCTTTGAAGCTGCTGGTTTCTTGGCTGAAGGTTTCTTTGTAGTTTCTTTCTTTGAAGCAGCCGCCTTTGTGGTTGTCTTTGATGCTGATTTAGCAGTTGACTTGGAAGCCGTCTTTGAAGTTGTCTTCTTTGCACCTGTCTTGGAAGCCGTAGTCTTCCTTGAAACGCGCTTGGGAACGACCTTATCTAATACTTCACCTACATTATCGTGGATGGTAAGGAGAGCCTTAAGATCCATATATGTGGAGCTCTTGTTGATGATGACGATCCTGTCGTGCTTTAAGAACTGTGCGAAAGTAGCAGCCGGATAAACCGTAAGCGATGTTCCCGCAATTATCATGAGGTCGCACTTCTTAACTGCCTTGATCGCATTATCAACATTCTCGTGCTCTAAGTTCTCTTCATAAAGGACGATGTCAGGTCTGACGATGCCGCCGCACTTATCGCAGTGAGGAACGCCCTCCTGGGATGCGATATATTCGATATTGAACTTCTTGCCGCAGTCCATGCAGTAGTTTCTGTATACAGAGCCGTGAAGCTCTATTACACACTTACTGCCTGCTTCCTGGTGAAGATTATCGATATTCTGTGTGATTATAGCCTTAAGCTTGCCCTGTCTCTCAAGTCTTACAAGTGCCTTGTGTGCCTTGTTCGGTCTTGCATCAGGATAGATGAGCTTACGCTTATAGAAATCATAGAAATCTTCGGGATGCTCCATGAAGAAATCGTGGGCAATAATGTCGATAGGTCTGTACTTTGTGCCGCTCTCGGTATTGTAGATGCCGGCGCCGCTTCTGAAATCAGGAATTCCACTCTCGGTTGATACACCTGCTCCACCAAGGAACACGATGTATTTGGACTCGTTGATCAGCTCCTTGAGCTGCTTTATCTTGTCCTCTCTGACACTGCCGAATCTGTCAATCCTAGTTTCCACTACTTAAACCTCAATTAATGAACATCAGGTATTCCGTCGCCGTCAAGATCAACACCTTCAAGATCGCCGTGATCGTGGAACAAGCCTGCTGCGCCGAACATTTCTTTGCCGGTAACACGCTTCTCATCACGTCTCTGCTCAACCAATGTGCTCAGAGCCTTCCTGATCCTGTCAGGTGTCTTAATATTCTTAAGTTCAAGGATCGGTGTGGATTTATCTGCTGTAGTGAGGATTACAGAACCGACACCGAATATCTTCTGCCAGATAGACTGCTTGAATGTGATATCCAAAACCCTGTATAAAAGGATCTCTTCAGAACTGATGTTGAAGATACCCTTCTTATAGTACAGTTTGTTCTGTGTGAAACTGTAGATAGTAAAGGAGATGGGCATGCCTAAATATCTCTTCCTGTCCTGCCAGAGAACCTCTTCCTTCTCGGTAAGATTAGTAAGTTTATCGATTCTGCCCATAAATTAAGCTCCCTTCGGGAAGGCAATATTGCTCTTCACAACTTACATTATAATAAAAAACACTTTATGTGAACAAAGAAATTGAAAATGAAATGTAATATTAATATTACCCTTTCTTCTTATCGTTCTGCTTTTTATCAGAGTTCTGGGTCCTGACAGGGTCAATGATCTCTGTGTAATCGAAGAGTTCCTTATATGCTTTTCGGTTCAAAGTCTTATAACTCATCATGGCACGGTCAACAAACAGATAGTTATCACCATAGATGTGATAAGGCGTTGCGCCGCCTCCGAAAAAGATCCTGAATCCTCTGTTCTTATAATAGACCGCCCTGTCATCCGTACCGTAGATGTAGTTGCCGTTCGGATATACGAGAATATGGACCTCACCAAACAGGCTTCCTATCTGGTCCATCCACTTGGTATGGTCATCTACAAGCACCTGTTTCTCGGTATTTCTGCAGTCAGCTATATAACCGTAGGTACAGGATGCGAACTTCCAGCCGTTGTCGGCAAGCACATTCTTGATAGCAGTAACCTGGTCTCTCGCATAATCGATATCATCGTTTGTAGGATTGATCGTGGGAAGATTTACGGCTGCCAGAGCGGCATTTCTGTCTTCGATCTCACCTGCCGCAACGACATAGCCGAATACCGCTTCGTGACCGCTTACCGAAATGATTCCCTTCGCACCATCATATGTGAAATCCGGATGCCTCTCGACAAATACATCAAGAAGACCGATAGCTTCGGCCGTCCTGCTGACGACATTCTCGCCTGCGGAATTCTTATATTCGCCGCATACCTGGTTCTCATCATTAAGGACAAGCCTTCTGCACGTACCGCAGTTATATGCAGACGCGCTGTACTGGAGGTCTTCGATAACAACGATCAAAGGCTTCTTGCCCTTAGGAACCTTAAGGTTACGCTCGAGAAGGAACGTCGGGTCGCTCTGGTCGATCAGATTCTCAACGTCAACCAGAACATATCCCCTCTCATAGAGGTTCTCCAAGATCTTCTCGAATTCCCTGTTGGTAAGATAAAGGCTCGTGTTGGGAGAATGTACCCTTCCCTTAAAAGCAACTTCGTTGTCCGCAATAAGGGATCTTACACAGATACATTCGATCTTGCCTCTGTATTCCTTGACCTCACTCGTGTGTGAAGTAGCTTCGAGAAGGCTGCTCTTGATAAGTTCGTCTTCAGGGAAAATAACAGCCAGATCAGAGAAAAGCTTCTCTGCGGAATAGAACTTCATTGTCTGTAGCAGATGGTCGCCTTCAGCCATCATCGGCTCATACATCGTCTCTTTTATTGCAGCGATCCTCTTTTCGCAGTAATCGCCGACGAATCCGTCATAGCCGTTATCGACCTGGGTATATTTCTGTACGGCAGCGATATAGTCACCTTCGCTGAGCTTAACCTCGGCAGTCTGGACGTCACCTGTAGCAGTCTCGATATAATCCAATTCTCTCTTAAGAGGATTTGCAGTCGCGGAAAAATTACCAATCGGCGCAACCTGCTCGAAAAAGTACATAACGACAGGCTTTTCGACCTTGCCTAAGAGGAAATCTTCACATATGCTGTTAAGCCTCTCGGAAACGACAGAGCTCGTAAGTTCCTTCATGGAATCAAGGAAATTGATATCACTCGGAGTCAGTACATAACGGTTGCTGACGATACGGTTGCAGATCGTATCCACACGTTCCCTGACGATGGCCTGCATATCATTCAGCATCTGGATCCTTGTGGCATTCGAAGCCTGGTCATCAGGAGAAGACTTCAATACTTCATCCTGAATGCCGCGGTAGATATCAAGAGCATCATTATAACGTCCCTCATCGATCGCCAGTTCAAAACTCGGAACAGTCTCTAATTCATAAGCATTCTTACTTCCGAGAATAACGGTCGTTATCGTGAGGGCAATGATCATGACACCACAAAGTATGGCTGCGATGTTGTAGCCCTTTGTGTTCTTTATCTCGTCATCACCGACGTAATACTCGGAAGAAAATACCGTCACTTCAGATCATCAAAGCTAACCTGCTTCGCCTCCAATGAATTCTCTCTTATATAGTAACCGATTGCCGGAACCTTACGGATCCTGTAGTACTCGGGATCCTGAACGTCGACTTCCGCAAGACGCGCGAGCGACTTCAATACGGAACCCTTCTTTGATACAAGGAGCTGAACACCCTGTGTGGTTCTTGTCGTCTTAAGCGGGATCAGGGATGCCTTAAATACTGCAGCCTTATCAAGACTGTTGGTAACGATAAGATCCGGATCCTCTGTCTCATCGAGGAGCATGAAGCCAATGGCCTTGCTTCCGTCAAAGTAAGCGTTAATAAGCTTCTTTCTGTTCTGCTTTGTCTCATATGCAGAGATCGGGAATCTGGCAGCTTTACCGTTCTCGAAAGCGATGAAGAGGATTCCCTTATAGTCGGTCGTGGAGATCATGAACATCGGTCTCTCGCCGTCTTCCATTTCGAGTTCGGAAGACAGGAAGTGTCCGAGATCACCCGGCTTCGTGTCGGAGAAATCGTAAACGTGAGTCTTATAAAGATTGCACTTGTCGGTAAAGATAAGAAGATCTGACTTGTTCTCACACTCAAAGCCCATGAAGATCTCGTCATCATCCTTTGTCTTAAGTTCGCCGGCGCTCTGCAAAGACTTCATCGTGTGCTTCTTAAGATAGCCGTGACGCGTAAGCATGAGGTGGAGCCTGTAATCGGGAATAACCGCAGACTCAACAAATGTCTCAGTCTCTTCCATTCCGACAAGCTCGGACCTTCTAGGCTGCCCGTACTTCTCTGCAACTTCCTTCAATGTCTTTGCAATGAGATTGTTGATCCTTCGAGGGCTTCCCAGGAGATCTTCGGTATCAGCGATATCAGCCTTAAGCTTATCTCTGTCAGCGATCCTGTTTAAGATATACTGCTTGTTGATGTTACGGAGCTTGATCTCTGCAACATATTCAGCCTGCTCTTCATCAATACCGAAGCCCTTCATGAGGTTAGGGATAACGTCAGTTTCGAGCTCTGTCTCCCTGATGATCTTAATAGCCTTATCGATGTCTAAGAGGATAACTGCAAGACCGTCTAACAGGTGCAGTCTCTTCTTCATCTTATCAAGGTTAAAAGCGAGCTCACGGCAGACGCAGGTCCTTCTCCACTTGAGCCATTCGTCAAGGATCTGGGCAATTCCCATTACTCTCGGTGAACCGTCAATAAGGATATTGAAATTGCATGAGAAAGTATCTTCAAGCTTTGTAAATCTGAAGAGCTTAGTCATGAGCTGTTCGTGATCAGTACCGCGCTTGCAGTCGATCGTTATCTTAAGACCGTCAAGGTCAGTCTCGTCACGGATGTCAGCGATCTCTTTTGCCTTACCGCTCTTAACGAGATCCGCGATATTGTCGATAATGGCTTCAACGCTTGTAGAATAAGGGATCTCAGTGATCTCGATAAGATTTTTCGCCTTGTCTACCTGATACTTAGCTCTTACCGAGAAAGTTCCCTTGCCGGTATCGTAGATAGCCTTCATCTGTTCCTTGTCGTAAAGGATCTTACCGCCGCCCGAGAAGTCAGGTGCTGGCATGATCTCCAGAAGATCAGTATTGGGATCTCTAAGATATGCTTCAGCAGCAGCGCAGACTTCAGCGAGATTGAAAGAACATATATTGGATGCCATACCTACGGCGATACCCTGGTTGGCATTTACGAGAACTGCCGGGAATGTTGTAGGAAGAAGCGAAGGTTCCTTAAGCGTGCCGTCGTAGTTATCGATCATATCGACGGCATCTTTATCGATGCCCTTAAAGATCTCTTCGCAGATCTTCTCGAGTCTGACCTCTGTATAACGCGGAGCTGCACACTGCATGTCTCTGGAATACTGCTTACCGAAGTTACCCTTCGAATCAACGAAAGGATGCAGTAATGAACCGTTACCTCTGGTAAGTCTTACCATCGTATCGTAGATAGCCTGGTCGCCGTGAGGATTGAGCTTCATGGTCTGTCCGACTACGTTAGCGGACTTGGTCCTGTTGCCGCCCAAAAGTCCCATCTTATACATCGTATAAAGGAGCTTTCTGTGCGAAGGCTTGAAGCCGTCGATCTCAGGAATAGCACGGGATACAATGACGCTCATTGCATACGGCATGTAGTTGATCTCGAGCATCTCGGTTATCGGCTGATCGATAGCCGGCATGTCCTTGGCATTGCTGTCGGTAAGCCTTGCCTTAAGTGAATCTGAATTGATATCTTCTTTTTTCTTACGTGCCATTTACATCACCCTAAATCAAGCATATCGAGGTACTTCTTACCATCCATCTCGATATGGAGTTTTCTTCCTGCAAGGTTGTCTCCGAGGAGAAGGTCAAATACCTCCGCGGTCCTCATCGCATCTTCCGGACAAGCCTTGATAAGTCTCCTGGACTTCGGATTCATGGTAGTCTTCCACATCATCTCAGGCTCGTTCTCACCCAA